>NZ_BMYZ01000005.1 GCF_014652535.1 Cellvibrio zantedeschiae
TTAACCAAACTTGCAACACCTGAGAAACGAAACGTACTTGTTTAGAAAACCTGCCAAGGTAAAACGCTAAACTAGCTGTGAACGAAAACCGATTTGCTTTAGAAAGCTAAACTTCGAAGAGCTAAAGAACGCAATTGCAGACTTTACCAGTGCGACCCTTTCTTAGAGTTAACACAAACACAAAAGTACGAAACTACTTATAACCACGATAAACCAAACAGCTTTCAAATTTTTAACGCCGAGCTAAGCGGCAGTTTTTAAGTTGTGGTTTTGTGGAATACTTTGCGCAGCAAACCACGAAAGCGCAACTTAAAAACTGTCCAGCCACCGAAGGTGGCGATGCTTGAGCGACTTGTTAGAGAATTTTTTATTGCGCCATTTGATACCGACAGAGAAACATAATACATAAATTTTTCAGCGATAGTTAAATTTATACATATTGTTTCAACTTGCCAACGATAAAAAGGACTTTCTTCTTCTACCCCTTGCACATTGGGATTGCCAAAACGCGCTTTTAAAATTTCAAAAATTGCTTCCAACTCTACTTTGGCGCTATTGAATTCTTTTTCAGGCTTGTATGTTAAATGGAAAATACCATTTTTGTTATTGTAAGCTTGTACGGAAACGCTCATGCCACCAAAAACCTTTTCATCTGGCCAAAATAATTGTGTAAATTTTTCATGCTTCGGAATCTTCTCACCACCTAAACCTGCTATTTCGTTTAAATTTTTGTACCACGGAACAAGAATCTTTGAGTTCTCCAGATACAAACCTTCAGCTAGACTAATAATTGAATCTTGCATTTCATTTCTCTAACGCCGAGCTAAGCGGCAGTTTTTAAGTTGTGGTTTTGTGGAATACTTTTGCGCAGCAAACCACAAAACTGCGACTTAAAAACTGTCCAGCGCACGAAGTGCGCGATGCTTGAGCGACTTGTTAAAAATTACTTTTGCGCACCCAAAACCAAAAATTTTTCCAAGAACTAAGGATTATTGTCAATTGGAATTTTCTTAATTCCTGATGAAATTAAATTGTAAAGACCCATGAAGAAGAATAGCCATGCAAGTGGAATTATAAATATGAGAGGAACACCGCTAGCAGAACCAACTGTACCATACCATTTAAATAAAAATATTATGGGAATTAAGGGAGAGATTGCAGAGCTAACAATGAAATATGTTATGGCCAAGTCAAACTTCTTATCCGGCGCTTTAGTAACTTCAGACTGTACTTTTTGCTTTCCTTTTTTTGATTTACCTAGGTATATAAATGCCAGCACTATCGGTGCAGGACTACAAAATGCCGCGACACCAATAAACGCAAATATTGAATACAAGATAGAGTCCATTTTCGCTCCTTTTTAACGCCGAGTTCAGCGGCAGTTTTTAAGTTGTGGTTTTATGGAATATTTTTGCGCAGCAAAACCATAAAACCGCGACTTAAAAACTGTCCAGCGCACGAAGTGCGCGAGGCTGGAACGACTTGTTAAGTATTTGATGGTTTGAAAAACGAAAGAATGCGTTTTCAAACTAACAACTACATGTACTCGATTAAAAGTAATACGCCGAAGATTACCGCAATTTTTCTTATTGGCAATAGCCAGAAAAGAGCGCGCACTTTTGGCCAATGCATACTTTTAGAAACTACCCGCCAGTTAATTTAACCAAACTCGCAGCAGCTATGAACCCAAACAGACTTGTTAGTAGCGTGTTGGGCAGCGCGCCGGACTTCCTGTGAACAAATAAGGATTTCGTTTGGAACACAAAACCCCGACGAGCAAAAGAACGTGGCTACAAACTTTTCAAGTGCGACTCTTTCTTAGAGTAAACACAGACACAAAAAATACGACAGCGTTTACGACCACGACAAACCAAAACAAACTCAAATATTTAACGGCGAGTTCAGCGGCAGTTTTTAAGTTGTGGTTTTATGGAACACTTTTGCGCAGCAAAACCATAAAACTGCGACTTAAAAACTGTCCAGCACACGAAGTGTGCGAGCTGCAACGACTTGTTAAGTAGCTTTTTTGCTTGCGAAAATGTTTAATCCAGTAACCAATAATATTGAAAGAACAAAAAATAGTTACAAACCAAGAATTTCAAATTTTAATGATTCAGGTATAGCAACCCATTTTACATTTTTTGAAATTGACAAAATACAAGATTGTTCTTTTGCAGTATTAACTATTTGACTATACCAACGAGCGTAAGACCATTCTTTTGGCTTTGGTGAATATAAACACTTTCGCTCGGGATGCCAAAAAACCTCTTTTGCTTCACGATAAATGAAAGGAAATTCCTTTGATTTAGGCACGAGATAAAGCCTTTCTTCTGAGTCAATTCCGATTTCTATGATTTCGTCACGTTCCATTTTGTGCTACCTGATTTACTTAACGCCGAGTTCAGCGGCAGTTTTTAAGCTGTGGTTTTATGGAATATTTTGCGCAGCAAACCATAAAACCGCGACTTAAAAACTGTCCAGCGCAGGCACGAAGTGCCGGAGCGGAGCTGGAACGAATTGTTATATTTTATGCTCTGCTTTATAAATTAAATTTTTCGATAAGAATAAAAAATGACAATAGATCTGAATACCCAAACCTATAATTGCCGCAACAATTGCCACACCTATTATTATAGAACCACGACCCGCAAAAATAATATAATTATATGCATCTCCCCCCACTATTCCATCTTTGTAACCTAGCTCTTTGAAACCAATATAAATTCCAAAGAACGCCAGACCAACAGCGATGACATAGAATAGAACTGCAAAAAATGCTGCCGTGCTTCCTGACTCTGAAGGCTGACTTTCACTGGAAACACTTTCGTTTTGTTGCTCTTCGCTCACTTCACTTACTCCATTGTTATGTGTAGAAACTTGAATCTAACTCATTTGGTCATTTTCCATAGCACCGCTTACAAACCTCTTTTTCTTGGCCGTTTAGCTTGATGTGATATGTTTTTTGCCTATGCATTGATAGCGGGGATTTACAATAATTGCAGTGAGTGTCTTTTGGCATAAGAAAATACAGCACAGCCAAGATAGGTAAGCCGATAATTCCCAATACAATAATTAAAGGTTCATTTTCACTCATGATGAACTCCGCTAAATATAACGCCGAGCTAAGCGGCAGTTTTTAAGTTGCGGTTTTGTGGAATACTTTTGCGCAGCAAAACCACAAAAATGCGACTTAAAAACTGTCCAGCGCACGTAGTGCGCGGTGCTTGAGCGACTTGTTAAACTTACTTTTTAGGGCAGCCCAAATAGCCATTTCTTTTTAAAAGAGACTGAATTTCTGCTTTTAAACTTGAAACAGCCTCACCATTGCCTTCAAGCCTAACTTCTTCACGTGAATTACTTAGATTGATAGCTATATCTATTTGTTCACAATGAGTACATATTTCTTCAGAATTTGTTTTTGCAGCTTTTAGCTGATTTTCCAGTTCTTGAATTTTAAGATTAGCTATATTTTTCTCAATTTTAACTAGAAATGTGTTTAGTTCAGGTTCACTTACGTGCTTTACAAATTTAACTATTTTTGTTTCGCATTCTGATTTAATCAGAAGGTTGCCAAATTCATCTAAGTATATTTCTAAAGGCAAAGAAGACGCCCAGCTTGATGCGTGAAAATATGAAATAGGAGTGATATTTTCAGCCGAAGCGCTAAATGAAAAAGCCAACAGAATTAAAATTATGTTTCTCATATATTCCCAGTTTAACGCCGAGCTAAGCGGCAGTTTTTAAGTTGCGGTTTTGTGGAATATTTTTGCGCAGCAAAACCACAAAAGCGCGACTTAAAAACTGTCCAGCGCACGAAGTGCGCGATGCTTGAGCGACTTGTTAAATTTTTTGAATTTCACCTGATTCATTTAGAATGGGTTGTGCCCACATGTAAAATTCAGATTTTCCTTCACTCCAAGGCCATAAGCCTTGCGTAGTTGGCCAAATAAGCTGATATGCCGTGAAATTGCTTCCAGCATAGAGCCACAGCGCCCAACCAAAATATTCTTTGTAATGCTTTTTGTCTACCTCAACAAAAGCTACTTCAAAGCCCTCAATAAAGTCAGCGTAGAGGTTACCAGGTGTAAAGGTTTCACCATTTTTAAGCCGAGAACAGTAATTATTTATTATTGAGTGGGCAAGTGTGCTCTTTAAACCAACAACAATTAATTCAGGCTTATTTTGATTCTTATTAATACCAATAGAATATGAAAAACATGGCTGATCTTCACCTTCCATTACATTTAAAACATGACACCCATGCTTTTCAATATCTTCCAGCGCTTTACGATCTCTTTCGTCCATTCGCATTTTCCAATTTAACGCCGAGTTTAGGGGCGCCGTATCACGGCGTCCCAGCACGCAAAGCGTGCGCTCTAGAACGACTTGTTATGGACTTTTGATTTTGACTACTTTTTACACTTTAAATTAAACATTCCAAAACCATTTTTATGGAATTCTTCAAAGCCATTTTTCTCTATGTATTTTTCATTAAACTTGTAAGAATTAGATGCCTGATATTCTATGAGCTGCTTTGTATGTTCTTTAGACTTACCAGCTTTAATTCCTGATTCTATTGCTAATTTTGTGTATTTCTCAGAAAGACGAATAAATTCTACAGTTTGATTACTATATTCCTGACCCTGCTTATTAAAGATTTTTGCAAACGAAGATGATTCGCTTGCGCACATAACATTTTCGAAGTAGCTCGAGCTTATACCGGTCTTAGATTGGGCAACAGGATCAGCTTCTGCTGCTGCATTAATAAAAAACATAAATATAACTAAAGCCCATTTAATGGTTAACATAATTAATTTCTCTATGGATTTCCATAACGCCGAGTTCAGCGGCAGTTTTTAAGTTGTGGTTTTATGGAAACATTTGCGCAGCAAACCATAAAACCGCGACTTAAAAACTGTCCAGCGCAGGCACGAAGTGCCGGAGCGGTGATGCAACGACTTGTTAGCTATTTGGCAATACTACAGGGTAACGCCATTTAGTTTTTTCAAGAAACACTTCTACATATAACTTTTCATAATTTTTAACTTCAGGAAAAGTGAAAACAAAATTAATATTGCCTGCACTGTTTGTTGTAAGCTTTTCCTCTTGTGACACTTGACGAAAATTTTCTTTTACAGTGGAGCATACTAGGCATACAGAGATAACTTCACCTGCCCAAGGTGCACCATTTGGCTTTGATAATTTTATTTGTGCTTCTACAACAACACAACCTGACGGTGACGGAGTGTAGTTAAAAGAAATTTTTGGACTAAAAATTAGATTTGGCCTTAAACCCGCAGCGTATTCCAGCCTCACTTGTTCTAATGATGGGATGTAGCCAGAATCTGCTTCCGTTTCTCCAATGCAACCCCAGCAGTCTCCGCCACAATCAGATGAAAGCGGATCTTCAGAATTTTCTAAAATACGTCCGCAAATACCGCACTTCATATTCACACAATTCCATTTTTGGCTAACAGTTTATTAGATAGCGCCAACTATATAACCCGCAAAATAAAAAGCCAATTAATTTGTAGTTGCGCTGTATAACTCCAGTTAAACGCCTAATCGAGTACAAATAAAACATAGATTAATCAAAAAGTTAAATAACTCTCTGAATTAAATGTGGAGTTATACAGCGGTCACCGCTCCTAATTAATTGCTTTTTATAAAACATGTAACTACACTTGCGATACTGGCTATCCAAACAGGCATTTATTATGGACGATATTCGCACCCCTCTACCAGTTTCACCTACGAAGTTTTTAGACCAAGTCCGCACATTTATCCGTATTGATGGAAAGAGCTATTCCACTGAGAATGTGTATGTTTATTGGATCAAGCAATTCATTTTATTTCACAACAAAGCCCATCCGCGCGACATGGGTAAAAATGAAATCACTGCTTATTTAACTCACCTTTCCGCCACACGGGATGCTTCTGCAAATACGCAAAAGCTTGCGTTGAATGCACTAATGTTTTTATACAATCGCTTTTTACAGCAACCTGTTGAGAAGCTTGAATTCAGATATGCGAAGAAAACAATGCGTACTCCTACGGTATTTACGCATGCAGAGGCATTAAACATTATTAACAATATTGTCATGCCTTATAAGCTGATGGCGCAGCTTATGTATGGTGGAGGCCTCCGCGTTAATGAGGTGTTACGCTTACGTGTTAAGGATGTGGATTTTTCAATGGGATATATTGTTATTCGGGACGGCAAGGGCTTTAAAGATCGAACGACCTTGTTACCTAAAAGTGTTATTCCCGATTTACAACAGCAAGTTAAGATAGTTGAAAACCTATTGGCCTTTGATAAGTCCACTGGCGTTAGCGGCGTTTACATGCCCAACCTACTTGAAAAAAAATATCCCTCCGCCGGCCACTCATTGGGCTGGCAGTTTTTATTTCCCAGCCAGGATCTCAGTAGAGATCCTCGGAGCGATGCTATTCGCAGACACCATGTTTATCCTACTACGATTCAAACTCACGTTAAGCAAGCAATAAAAAAAGCCAATATTCACAAACAAGCCAGTTGCCACACCTTTCGCCATTCATTTGCAACGCGTTTATTGCAGGCCAAGTATGATTTAAAGCAAATCCAGACACTAATGGGACATACAGATATTCGTACCACAGAAATTTATTTGCATGTGCTGGACGAACTTGGCGATAAAGTTAAAAGCCCACTCGATTGAGAAACTTGCCGCACAAAGTAAAAAGCCCGCAAAAGGCGGGCTTTTTTATAAACTAATTAAGCTTTACTTTTTTGGCGTTAAACGCAAGACAATAACATCATGCGCTGGAATGGTTTGAGTGAAGGCGTTTTGGGTATCGCCTTTGGCGCCGGTCCAAACATTTTTCCAGTTGAAGAATTGTTTTTCAAAATAAATTTCTGTTTTGAAAAGATCGTCTTTTAGATAATGATCTTTCCAAACATGTTTTAACGATTTAGCCGAGTCTGAGCGATTCAAAAAAAGGATAGCCAATTCGCCATTCTCAAGCGGTTTGGCGAAAACTTCCAAGTCACCTTCGTCTAACCATTTTTGCGCCTGGATACCTAATTTATCCTGATTGATTGCAATCATTTCTTTATTAGTGAGAATTTTACGAGTGCGGTCTGACATACTGCGCAAATCATTACCAGCAATTAAAGGTGATGCCATGATTGCCCAAAGCGAAAAGTGTGAACGATCTTCGCTTTCGCTCATACCGTTACCTACTTCCATCATGTCCATGTCGTTCCAGTGGCCGGGACCGGCAAATTTACGCAAACCAGCTTGCTTGTCTAAAATGGGCAAGACACCCCATGATGACCATGAACCATGGTTGTGTTCGCAATTCCAGCAGGGATAGATATCACCAGTGGTGCGCCATGAATGGCCAATATCTTTTGCCCAATCCCACGGCTTATTATCGCCCCATTCGCAAATGCTGAATAAAATTGGGCGGCCTGCTTTTTTAATGGCGTCGCGCATGGTGGTGTAGGCTTGCTCTGCGTTAATACCTTTGGTGTCACACCAATCGTATTTCACGTAGTCGATGCCCCAGTTCGCGTAGGTAATCGCATCCTGATATTCATGGCCCCGGCTACCAGGGCGACCGCCGCAGGTTTTTCCACCGGCATCTGAATAAATACCAATTTTTAGACCTTTGCTATGCACGTAATCTGCAAGCGCTTTAATGCCTGATGGGAAGTGAGTTTTATCGGCCTGGATAAAACCTTGTGCATCGCGCTCGCCGTGCCAGCAATCGTCGATATTAATATATTCGTAACCCGCATCCTTCATACCGGTTTTGACCATGGTGTCAGCCATATCACGAATCATTTGCTCATTAATTTCACACCCAAATGTATTCCAACTGTTCCAACCCATTTGCGGAGTTTTGGCTAGCTCGTCAAATTTTTGCGCGTGAACTTGTACGGCTAACAGAAAGCCCGCACAGAGCGCGAGCAGATAAGATATTTTTTTGTTCATAACAAAACCTTTTATTTTTTAATGTCAGGAGTCAAATAGCATTTTATTGAAGAAGGGAGTCGTCCTCCTCGCAAAGCGGAAATCCAGTTGTTAACAGACTAAAATCAAAAGCTGGATCCCCGCTTCGCGAGGATGACGATTCCCATATAAAATTTTTCAGCAAAAACCCTGTATGACTAATCATATAAATTATTTTTCTGCCAAAAAAACTGCAACCTAAATTGCAGTTTTTAACGCTTATATCTATTTGCAACGGAAGTGCAAGACAAAATTAGAAACAAAAAGCGGACGCCTACATGGATGTAGGTGGTAGAGCAACGCAGGAGCAGTTGCCGAGTCTCATAAGCAAATCACTTACCACATCCATGTGGTTCACCCAAAGGGCAGCTTCGCTGTGTAAATTGCTCCTGCAATTTATGAGCATTTTTGTTTCTAATTTTAACGCCGCAATTCCTAAGCAAATTTATTTTGGTATTGCGTGCATTTTGTCGGCGTATTCTTTAATGATTAAGATAGTCGAAATATCTGAATCAAAAATTCCATACATGCCCTGCTCTTCTTGCGGTGGATCACCCATAAAGTCATCACCGGTTTGCCACCAGTAATTTGCACGGGTAGTGCGCGCAGAACCATTCCATGCCCAGAAGTTGTAACCCGCAATGGCTTCACCTGCTTTTACGCGGTTATACAAGGTATCGAAAACGATGCGATAAAATTTGTCGCGATAGTGAGTAGTGGCCTTGATATCGTAAGAACCGAAATCGCGATCCAAGCCAAACTCTTCCAACACCAAGGGCTTGTTTACTTTTTTCGCGATGTCGATATGCACATTTAAATATTCGTTTGCTTTTGCCAAACCTGCATCCCAGGTTTCTGCTGGTTTGGCTTTATCAAACCAGCCCCAGTTTCTAATCCACATATGATAAGTCATGTAATTAATGTAAGGCGAAGCGTGTGCATCACTATACAATTTTTCATCATTGTTAGATCCCATTAAACCTTCACTGCCTGTGCTCACCATGTGATTAGGGTCAAGCGAGTGAATATATTTTGCAGTGTCGTTAATCCACTTTACGTAAATTTCTTTTTCTTTGGCAGATGCTTTTGAATTGCCGGCACGAGGCTCGTTCGCCAATTGCCATGAAAGAATTGATGGATCATTAATGTAGGATTTACCTGTCACGGTATTAACACGTGTTACAATTTTTTTAATGGTTTTGCGCCATTCGGTTTGGGCTTTTTTGCTTTGATAGAAGCTGGCAGATTTTGCCATAAAACCTTCCCAATCTTTGGTGACGTTAGGATCTTGCGCAGGAGTGCCCTCAATCCAACTCATATATTGAGTCATACCGCCCGACCACTGCCAAAAGTTATTCAAATAGATAACCGCAGAAATATCGCGCTTGGCAATTTCTGCCATAAAGAAATCCAAACCAGCCAAAAGCTCTTCATTGTGATCACCGAAGCCGTTGGTAGTTGCGGGATGAACAGCGCTGTTATGCTCAGCTTTTTCTGACACAGCCAACACACGAATGTTATTAATGCCCAGTAATTTTAAATTATCGAGTTCTTTAACAAGCCTTGCTCTATCGCCAACTTTACCTGATGAACCCAAATAGCCGCCGTACCACATATTGGTACCCACCACATAATAATTTTTACCTTTCACAGAAAGGTGCGCACCATTGGTGGTAAAAAAATCAGCCTTATTAACGGCATCGACTTTTTTGTTATCGGCAGCGAAAGTCAGACTCGCCACACAAAACAGCAAGGCAGCTGCGCATCTACTAATAATTTTTTTCATAATGTCTCCTCGCATAATTTGCTCGCATGTTAATGCAAGTGGAATTTTGATACTTTTTCTAAACACGTTTAACTGCGCTTTTGATAAAAAATCACTATAGGGAGCTAGTCAAATTTTAATAAAAGATGCTGTGCGGTATTGTTTATTTTTCTTATCATTAAGACCTTTGGCGTTTTTATAATATCTTTGCCAAATAATTTATCCCTTCCATCATGGCGCGACCATTATGGTAAGGGCACTTCCAAAAACCAACTTTGTAATAAGGTGGAACTTGCGGCCCATTAACACTTGCCGACCAAAACCATTCCCCGTGCTCTTTGTCAATTTGGTAGCGCTTAATAAACTCCCAAATATTTTCTGCTGCACTGCAATATTTTTGCTCACCTGATTCGCTGTAGGCAAATAAAAATCCGACTAAAGCTTCTGCTTGCACCCACCACACTATATCGGGCAAATAGGTTTTGCTCGCAAAGTCGTAAGCGTCAATCACATGGCCGTGCGCACCTACCCCTTCCTTCAAGGTAACATCGGCAATTTTCACCAACTCAGGCATTAATGCTTGGGTATAATCTGTGTCGCCCAAAGATTCCAGGGCTTTTGCAATTAACCAACTCGCTTCAATATCATGCCCATAAGTGAAGCCGGGGGAATGATCTTTCCAATCATGATCCATAAACATACGCAAATGACTGGTTTTTTTATCAATAATATATTTATCAAAAAGCTCAATGTTATAACGCAAAGCCGCACTAATTTTTTCAGTCGGATGAACTTTATTGAGCGTTGTATAGGCCTCCAACACATGTAAATGGGTATTTTGTGATTTTGGAAAATTCAAATCTTTTTCACTTAAACGCAAATCATCCATTACTCCCCAGCTGCGGGTAAATGCTTCAAGATAACCCTCACACTGGCGATCAATCGTTTTTGATTCCAGCAATTCAAAACAATTCAGAGCATAGGCAAGAGCTTGCTCATCTTGCGTTAAATGATAATAAGCAGTGAGCGCATAAATAGTAAAAGCCTGGGCGTAGACTTGTTTCTTGGTGTTTATGGGATTGCCGAGCGAATCCAGCTCCCAATAGACACCGCCATGCTCGTCATCAAAAAAATAATTGACGATGTAATCATAAGCTCGCTTGGCCGCATGGCGGCATTCAGTAGCTTTGGAGTCAATTGAGCCCAGGGATACTGCTGCCTCGCTAAAAAACCACAAGATGCGCGCATTTAAAATAATGCCTTTGCTGGCATCTTTCACGGGCAAATTATTTTCACTGACCTCGCCAAAAAATCCGCCATGCTCGCGATCAATAGTATTGGCTAACCACCAATCAGCTATGGCAATTAATTCTTCGCGAAATTCAAATTGCAGCGCTGATAAACGGCTAGTGACACTCGCAACACTCATTGTTAATTACACCAAATCTTTTAGGATTTTTAAATTTGCACTAATTAACTCATTGCGCACCGCCACCGATGCCGCGGAACGCAAACCGTCTTCTGGCGTGTTTTTACAGTAATCAATTAATTTTTCTACTGTTGAAGTCGCCACGTGCATGCGCGTATCGGATGAGGCGTAATAAATAAAAACTTCATTTTTTTCATTCACAATCCAACCGTTGGCAAAAGCAACGTTGGAAACATCGCCTACGCGCTCTGCACCATGCGGTGCAATAAAGTGACCGGCAGGACTGTGCGAAACCACCCAGGGGCGTTCTAGTTCCGTCATAAACATATAAAGCGTGTAGCGCAAACCGGCAGCAGTGTTGCGCACGCCATGGGCCAAGTTCAACCAACCTTCTGCTGTTTTAATAGGCGCTGGGCCCTGGCCGTTTTTCACTTCTTTAATGGTGTGATAAACCTTTCCATCTACAATCACTTCTGATTTCACTTCGGCGCGGGTCATGTCATCAACCAAGCCCCAACCTATTCCACCGCCGCCACCGACACTGATAAAGCCATCTTGCGGGCGCGTGAACAAACCATATTTTCCATCGATAAATTCAGGATGCAAAACTACGTTGCGCTGTTGACCAGAATAAGTGATCAAATCCGGCAAACGCTCCCACACAACTAAATCTTTTGTGCGTGCGATTCCGCATTGCGCTTCTGCTGCGGAAGTATCATCAGGGCGCGTTAAATCTTTTCGCTCGGTGCAGAACAAACCGTAAATCCATCCATCTTCATGCGCAGTTAAACGCATATCGTAAACGTTGGTATCTGGACGATCTGTTTCTGGCATGGTGATTGGATAATCCCAAAAACGGAAATTGTCGATACCATTTGGGCTTTCAGCAATTGCAAAAAATGATTTGCGATCAACGCCTTCAACACGCACCGCCAAAACATATTTTCCCTTCCAGTAGATAGCGCCGGAATTAAACGCGGCGTTCATACTCTGACGCTCCATTAAAAATGGATTGGTTTTTTCATTTAAATCGTAGCGCCAAAAAATGGGAGCATGCTCAGCCGTAAGGATTGGGTTTTCATAGCAAGTGTAAATGCCATTACCATTTTCTTTAGGCGTATTTTTTTTTGTTATCAGCGCCTCATGTTGTGCGAGTAAAGCTTTCGCCTTTTGTTTAAATTCTGTCATTGGAAATCCCCATTGCTTAGCTATGCGCAGTTCTTTATTAATCGCCTGCGCTTGTAAATATTTTTTGCAAACACAATTGCGCTTGCTTTAGTTTAATTGCAGACCGATTGCCGTTTTATAAAACCGCTTTCGGTCAAGATTTTTTAATCAAATGCGCATCATTGGTACCCACCAACAATTCGTTGGGTACATCTGCAGGATAATCTTGCAAATGTTGATACCAATTTTTCCACAAGAATAAAGTCCCTAGCGCAGCTACGCCCATGCACAGTGCGAACTCGGTGTAGTAATGAATAACCAGGAAAATCGGCGCAGCCACCAAACTGGTTTGCCATACAATCCCCACAACTACATTCACCATATCGCGCAGGAAGTTGGTATTTTTTTGCAGCGCAGGATGATCTTGCAAACAGGCATCATGCACAGGTTTCCAGAAGCCCCATGGGCGAACTTTTAAATAGAATTTTTTCAAGATCGCCATATCAGTAGGCGCAGTCACCAAAGACGCCACCACACAAGTGATTAAGCAAACAACGAACAACCATGGGAATGCATAGATGAAATCAACTTTTTCCAATTGCAGACCAAACAGGTTCAAGCCATGCGCAACTGCGATGTTGGCTTCAGGTATCGCCAAGGCTAAGGCCAATACAATACCGACTGCCATGCCATAGAAATAACCGTAAGCATTGAATCGCCACCAGTACCACTTGAGCACGTTGGATGCGGTGTAGCCGCCATACAAACCACTTACAATCCACTGCAAGACTGTGTTCACGCTTGGGATGTAAAAACCGAGGGCAACACCCGTAACAATAAATATCAGCGAAACAACGTAGCTCAAGTACACATAACGCTTGGGGTGCGCGTTGGGGTTGATGTAGCGCTTGTAAATATCATTCACAACATAAGCTGGCGCCGCGTTAACGGTAGCTGCAAAGTTGGACATAAATGCGGCGAGCAAACCGGCAATTAATAAACCGAGCAAACCGCTGGGAATATAATTTTTCAACACGAAAGGCAGGATTTGCTCGAAGTCTACATTCGGGCCCATAGCCTTCAAATCCGTCATAAAGAAAGCGAGCGCCAATACGGTCAAACCAGCGATCAACATGTAACGCGGGAACATTAAGACTACAGTTACAAAGCCACTCATTTTTGCGGCGTCGCGCGGCGATTGGGTGGAGAGCACGCGCTGCATATCGTAATTCGGTGCAGGGCCAGCAAGGCTCAACAACACACCTTTAAACAACATGAGCATAAAGAAAATACCAAACAACGAATAACCATCGGCAGCAATTTTTTGGTTGGCAGCATCAAACCGGCCAGCCCAGTCCACATTTACATGCCAGTTAATTGCCAAACTGTCCCAACCTGCTGGCACCACCGCCGCAAGCATTTCGGGCGATACGCTGTTCATCGCAATAATACCCACACCTATACTCGCAATTGTGGTCACAATAAATTGGAAGACTTCGGTAAACACCACCGAGAACATGCCGCCTTTGATGATGTAAAAAGTGGTGATGGCGGTCATGCCCAAGCCGTAATAGACATCGTTCATGTGCGGATCATCGGAGAGCTTCCAAGGGAAAAATACCGAGGCAAATTTTCCGATTCCGATAAAGCCATAAGCGAGAAAGCCGATCACACCCACGAGCGCAAAAGCCACCACAATAATATTGGATAGGCGCGCACCGCGGTCATCGCCAAAGCGGAAAATAATCCATTCAGCACCCGTCATAACGCCCGAGCGGCGCAACCAGGTAGCAAGGAATACCATCAGGAAAATCTGGTTAAAGGTGGGCCAAAGCCAGGGGATGTAGACGCTCGACAAACCGTAAACGAACAACAGATAAACCAACCACATGGTGCCCGAAATATCGAACATACCCGAGGCATTGGACAGGCCGAGCATGTACCACTTGAGCTTGTTACCACCGAGGAAGTAGCTATTAATGTCTTTGGATGCACGGGCCGAAACCCAGAAACCTACACAGACCGTCGAGCAAATAAACGCAATCACGATCAGGATATCGAGCAAGGGGAGATTCATCGTATTTTCCACTTATTATGTTTTGTCCCACAGGGATTTTATAAAGGGCTGCATTCAGGAAAGCCCGGGCTGGCACGGCTAATAAAGTGCCAAACCGGAAGATCATGCCTAGCGTGTAAAGTTTGTTCAACTAAATCGGTTACATCTTTACAAAAATAGATCTTCCCGCAGCCCACTTGGTTTATAGATCCCTTAAAAGGTAAAGCCAAATCAGAAGATGCATAATGTAATCGGTTACAGTTAAAATTACCAGCTAAATTCAATGGCATGGCGTAAATATTCTTTGTAGACGCCCTGTATTTACATCACCAGAAAGCTTATTGTTACACTCTTCTGTTGACGCTCGCCTGTTTTGCACTTCACTCGAACGGCTGGAAAAATGACTTCCGGCAGTGCAAACAGGAACCGTCAACAGCCCTGGCAAACAACTATAACTCACCACTAAAAAGAGACAGATTATGTCCAGCATCCGCGATGTCGCCCGCTTGGCCGGAGTTTCCGTAGCCACCGTTTCCCGCGCACTTAGCATGCCTGAAAAAGTATCCAGCGATAGCTTGGCTAAAGTCCACACCGCTATTGCACAGGTTGGCTATAAACCCAATATGCTCGCACGCAACTTTAGGTCTGCCCGCTCTTATGCGGTAGTTGTGTTGGTGCCAGATATCGCCAACCCCTTTTATTCGCTATTTATTCGCGCCCTTGAAGACCGCGCACAACAAAAAGGCTACGCGGTATTGCTGGGTGATACCCGCGGCACCACCGAACGCGAAATCGAATATATTCGCCGCGTGGAAACACGTTTGGCGGATGGCATCATCCAACTGCGCCCCAGCTCTGAGAAAAGCCAAAACAATATCCCATCGGATATCCCCTGCGTGAACGCTTGCGGCTGTGAATACACCACCGGCCCGGCCATCCGTATCGACAATCGCAGCGCAGCCAAAACCATGGTGGATTATTTGATATCCCTGGGCCACAGACGTATTGGCGTTATCTCTGGCCTTAAAGATAACCCGCACACAGTGGATCGCCTTGAAGGTTACAAAGACGCAATACGCGGTGCCGGTATTGAGTTTGATCGGGATTTGATTGCAGAGGGCGATTTCACCATGTGGTCAGGCCTCAATGCTGCCTTCCAGTTCTGCAATATGAAAAACCGCCCCACGGCTATTTTTTCAATGAATGATGAAATGGCAATTGGCGCTATGCAAACCCTGAAAGCACAGGGAATTCGCATTCCGGAAGATATGTCAGTGACCGGCTTTGACGATATCGCCTACGCCAAATATTGCGACCCCAGCTTAACCACAATCTCCCAACCTGCTGAAGAGATGGGCAAGATGGCGATGGATATGTTGTTGCGAATTATTGAAGGCGAACCGCTCAGCCAAACCGAATGTATTTTGCCAACGGAATTTATTATTCGTAAAAGCACGGCGCCGGTTAAGGCGTAAACTTTTCGAGATCTGCAAAATAAAAAAGGGGCGACAGCCCCTTTTTGCTATTAATACCCGCCACACAAACTTTTTACCGGGGGTCGTCATCCTCGCGCAAGCGGGGATCACGATTCCCTATTTTAATGGGTGCGGCAGGTTACTTGCTGTAAACACCATTACAGTGATCAATCAATTCCACCGCCGCCACAATCAAATGATAAAGCGTACTTGCGGGCGCAACATCTACCACGATTTCATCATTAGCACCGCGTTGATCCACATAAGACCCCGGTGTGCTAGCGCATAAATAATAAGTGAAAAGATCATCAACACCTTTAATGGCGATAGCTTCTGCCTTGGGGTTTCCCGCGCGAATTTGGACGAGGCTGGCTTTGATTAATTCGGTAATGCCCCAGCAGCGTTTTTTGGGGTCTATGACGCGACCATCGGGAGCGACTGCATCAAACAATAAGCCGGATTTATCCATACCGATTTGCAGGCCTTTCTCGTAGAGCGCTTTGGTGTAGTGCGCCACGGGGCGGCCGCTGCGGCGACTATACCAATCGAGCAACCAAACCCATTCCATCATATGGCCGGGCTCAACCACTTCACCTTTGGCATCTGCACAAAGCGTCCAATCATCTTCAAAGAATTCAAACAGGACTTGTTTTTCTGCATCGAAAAAATGGCTTTGGAACAGTGCAAATAATTCGCCTACGCGCGCCAGCCATTTGGCATTGCCCGTCGCATCATAGAGTGCAAGAAAAGCTTCGAATAAATGCATGTGCGGGTTTTGGCGGCGACACACGTATTTATAATCACCCTCAATCCAACCACCTACGGCAGAGCCAAATTTTGCATCCAAATGCGCGACCAGATTCTCTGCTTCAGCGAGAGCATTTTTATCGCCCCAAACGCGGTACACCCAAGCGTTAGCGAGAAGGAAAAATGCGTGGTCGTAGAGATCCTGTTTGATATCGACTACGTGATAACTTTTATCCAAAAGATGGGTATAGCCACCACCAGCCGAAGGATGTGCAGCATGGGTTTGTACAAAAGCCAAAAGACGTTGGGCAACGGATTTACCACTATCGCACCAACCACGATCAGCAGCTTGCGCAAAGAAAAATGCCTGACGCGCCTGCACCCGAACACGCACACTCGACTCGAAATCAACCTCGCCATTGGGCAGTAAACGCTCATAGTTAACGCCGTTTCCAGGGTTTATACCGCGGGCTAGCCAGAGGGGAATTGCGTCGTTTTTAATCCAGTTTTCCAGGCGTTGCGCCTGAGCTTTAAGCTGTGCAGACATGGAGTTTCCTTAAGCAGAGTTGAATCGATATGGGACAGAACTATACCCATAAACGAAGGGCAAGTTAATTAAAAGCATGGCATGTTGAATTTTTTGGCGGATTTTTCCCATAAAAAACCCCGGCAAGCCGGGGCAACAAAAACAAACAGCGGGCTAACACCAGCATGAGCATCACAAGGATGCAATCGATAACTTATTCCAGTACTTGACCAAAGAAGTAATCGATTATTCATTGAAAAATATTAAAATCAATGAACTGGTTCGAGCATATTGCCAAAAAATGTAACCGATTACAATTGATCCTTGGATTTTATTAACAATTTAAACTTGTCGAGAAGATAGCAAGGGCTGGGAATAGAAATGGCATAAAGCAAAAAAAGGGGCCTAAGCCCCTTTAAATCATTAAGCACTGAGGCTTATTTAGCCAAAGCATCATCAATCGCCTTTTTCAAACTATCAGCATCTGGCTCGGTCATGCTGCCAAAGTGTTGGATCACCTTGCCATCTTTACCCACCAGATATTTATTGAAATTCCATTTTGGTTCGCCTGATTCTGCACCCAAATATTTAAACAAGGTGTTCGCCTCAGGACCTTTAACTTTGGTGGGCGCCAACATGGTGAAGGTCACACCGAAGTTCTTAAAGCAAATGCCCGCTGCATTGCCTTCGTCTTTGTCTTCCTGGTTAAAGTCATCGCTCGCAAAACCAACAATCACTAAACCCTTATCTTTGTAGCGTTTATGTAAAGCTTCCAAGCCTTTGAACTGCTTGGCAAATCCACAATGGCTAGCTGTGTTGACGACCAAAGTCACTTTATTTTCAACCAGGCTGCACAGGTTAAGCGACTCGGTAGAATGTAATTTGCGATACTCGCCTTGAAGCTGTGGCTCACAAGCAGCAAATGCGGTGGATGAGAGTAGCCCCATAAAGACGGCTCCTAATAACAGGCTTAGCGATTTCATAATTGCCCCCGATTAAAAAGCATTGGTTGATTTGAAGATTTATACGTTTTTTGAAAGGAGATAGATGATAGGCGCCCCCTAACCTTTGAGACTAGGGGGGCTGAGTTAAAAAAGGTTAAAACTTGAATTAAAACCAAAAAGAAAGGTAAAAGCGAATTACATCTGCATCCAAGGTATAAAGCGGCTCTTCACCCACTTTGTAACCAGACGCCGGCGCTTTGGTTCCACCGAAGTTCGCATAATCGCGGAAGTCTTCGTAATCAATTTTCATATGGTCCCAAAAAAGATTGGCTGTGCTTTTATCAACGCCGGGAATAGTCCAAGGGAATTTGTAGGTTAAACCCAGGCCAATAGTTTTGGATGAAAAGGGGCTCAACTCTTTATCGCGCGCCATAAAATTTTGCGCATCTTTATAGGGAAATAAATCGCTGTAAAATTCTGCTTCCGTTTGACTGTAAACGCGATATTTCACTTCTACCAACAAATCTTTTTTGAAGTCGTGGATGTAACGCACTTCGGCATTGGTTGCGGTGATTCCCCAGCTATCCGTATAACGACGCACATCAGCGCGCACAGAAGCTGAGTAGGGCAAGTGATAAATTGCACGTAAACTTCCAGCATCCGAATTGTGTGTTAGTGGATATTTTTCCAGCGCCAGCGCACGCACACCGTTCTGCAAATAACTGTAACTGCGGTAAGGATTGTTCAGGCAAGTTTCGCCTTCTGCCATGTTAATACAGGCTTCTGAACCCGACTCCAAGCTGATTTCGGCAATTAAGTTTTTGGTGAGAATTTGTGAAAGGTTTAACGAATAGCGACGCTGCTCTTTGTCCAAATGAAAATCTGGATCTGGTACGCCTTTTAAATTTCGCCCGACAACATCTTGCCCAAAACTGAAACCAAAATTCAAGGTTGTTAAATCACCAAAAAAACTTTGGGTTACGCCGAGATTGTAAGTTTTTGCCTGGTAATCATTTTCGTCGCTGGTGGTATAACCCAAACTAAAATTAGTGCGATCAAACATGTAATCCACACTAACAGATTTTTGTTTGCGCTCTTCGCTGTAGCGGCTGGCAGATGCCAACAC
The DNA here is from genome assembly GCF_014652535.1 of Cellvibrio zantedeschiae. Lineage (NCBI taxonomy): Bacteria > Pseudomonadati > Pseudomonadota > Gammaproteobacteria > Cellvibrionales > Cellvibrionaceae > Cellvibrio > Cellvibrio zantedeschiae. The sequence goes on from NZ_BMYZ01000005.1 coordinate 19,233, forward strand.
ATCTATAGAGGCACTGCTCACCATGTCCACATAATAATTTGCGGATACGGAAACGGATTTACCAATGTTTTTGCGTACCAGAATTGAAGGACCGGTAACTTGAATACCGCCGCCATCGTATTGGTGTTCCAGAATATCTACGCGTTCATCAGGCAATACAGCAGCAAAAACTGGAACAACACTCAGCGCACAAACAACGAGTGCAAACTGGCGTAACATTTTTTTGCAGTCAAAAAAATTAATTGCAACCACAACCGCCTCCCGAACCACCATCAGCACCTCGAGCGCCTTCGCGTGCATCATGCACATGGGAGAGATAAGCATCCGAAACCGGATCGCGACTGAAACTCATAATAGGATCAGAAATATTTTGGCGCTCGTAAGGTTTTACCCAAGGCTTAACCCGGCTGCAAGATGAACACAGCAAAGTAGATAACACCACTATGATCAGCGCGATTTTAGTTCGCATCATTCGCTGATTAGCTCCTTGATTTGTTTAATATATTTTTCGTCGTCACCTGGAACATAGCCTTTGTGTATATGGCGGATTTGGCCTTTCTTGTCGATAAACACACTGAATGGCATGCTATCCACAGCATAAAGGTCGCTCAATTTTGAATCGGGATCAAACAGAATTGGATAATTAACTTTTACTTTTTCCAAGACTTTTTTTGCTTCAGCAATATCCTGATCGGTGTTAACTCCGTACAACACAAAGCCCATTTTTCCGTACTTGCTATTGAGCTTGTCAAGCAACGGCATTTCATCGCGACACGGGCCACACCAGGAAGCCCAGAAGTTCAACATCACTACTTGGCCGCGCTGTTCCGCTAAACGAATGTTTTCACCCGTTGAACTTTTCAGCGTGAAATCCGGCGCTGCAGCTGCAAATACAGTACTGCTGCCAAACACTAAACCCAAGACGGCGATTTTTTTAACCCACGAAAAAAATGACATAATATTTCTCTATAAAAATTGGTATTCACAATTCCCTGACGGTTTTAGCCCTAGAAAAACAACGAAATACCTAAACGTGATTCAAGATTATTGGTTTTTTTACTTTCACCAAACAACTCATGGCTGAATGAGTAATTGCGCATTCCCAAATCCAGCATCAACCAATCGGTTGCGTAGAATTTAAAACCCGCACCGAGGTTATAGGTGAAATAATTTTTTTCAGCAAAGCGGGTATTGCCCGCGCCGGCAATAAAATAGACGCCGGTATTGAAATGCCATTTCTCAGAAATATAAACCTGGCCCGGCAGCAAATTGTAACCGAGGGAGATATTGTAATAACTGAGATCGCGTTGGTCCTTGGTTAAAAGCTCAACGCCACCACTCAACAATTCGTAACTGGTTTTTTGGGTTTCGCTGGTACCATAGTTGAGCTGCGCAAAAAAATCTTCAGTGATGTGGTAAGCGAAACTCACACCCACTACCGGATTGCTGCCGAAATCTTCTACGCTCAGCATGCCGTAATACAAACCTACTTCAAAATCTTCCGAATCCAGGTCAGCTTCTTTGATATGGCGACGTTCGATATCGGGCGTAATAATTTTTCCCAATTCGCCGTCGTTATTTTTTTCTTTATCGTCAGCTGCAAATGCTGGCGCAGTAAAACCACCCAGCGCACTCAACAGACTGGCAATTAAAAGAATACGTTGAACCCGATTTTCCATTCATTAACCTCTTCGTTAGTATTCCGGCTGGTCAGCACATAATCGTTAATATATTCCGCGCGCACAAAAAAACGGCCGGTAATATGAATGTAAGCGCCCAAACTCGCTTGCAGTAAATTGTCTTCGCGATCTTCCGACTGCACGAGCGTTGTACTGGGCATAGTTTTCAGTTTGCCTGCGCCTATACCGATAAAAGGCGATACACGCAAATCAGGAAAAGGTTGATGCAAAATGGCAATCGCAGCAATTTGGCTGTCTGAATATTGCCCGGTGTTTTGCGCAAGACGAATTTCGGTAGATAAATTTTTGGTGAACCTGTAACCCAAATTTAAACTCACCGAATCTGCACCGTCGAAATCCCCAAAAGCGGTGCCCACTTCAAAACGGTCAACCAAATAATCTGCTTGTTTGGTGTCAGGAAACTCCGGGGCCAAACCGTCAGGGCCCAGCGTTAACAAAACATCGCCACGCTTGATCCAACCCTCAATGCCGCGCACCGTTTTGATTTTAATCCAATCGGTTTTCATCTTTAGCAAGGTAATGGTTTCACCGCGCTCAACCACATGAAAAATTGGATAACCTCGACCGGGTGCGTTGTATACATTGATAAACGCATCGTTAACGGTTACTTCAATGGGCACGTCTGGCGCAAACCAATCCAGCTTCCAAAAATCCGCTGCGGATGCATTCACGCTAAATAGAACTGAAGCTGACCATAACCAGATTGAGCCAAGACAATAAGCACATGCCTTTGCGCTGCGAGTAAAGTGCTTTGCTGTTTTTATTTTCAAAAGCGATATTTTCACAAGTCGATTCATCGAATGTTATTGTCTGATCATGTCAAAAGGATTGTTGTAATAAGTACCGCCAATATCCAACCACTCTGACAATAATTTTAATTCGCTGGCATTCAGTAGGCCGCGATGATCCACAGTGTCCGTTGCCGCATTAAAATTAGCAAATTTATTAAAGAACCTTGCACTGCCCAATGCGCTGCCGCGGCTCATGCTGGGAGGAATTCCTATATTTCTGGTCAGCGGCGTTGGGTTACCCATTGCATCCAACACCACTGCATCCGTTATTGCATCTTGCACAAAAGGACAATTCGCCACGCCATTACAGGTGGGCACGCCATTGGTATCGCGCACTATTACACAAGCATCAATATCGGGATACAAATCTGCCGGTGCTAATTCGCACACGGGTATCTCGATAGTGGGGACGTTATTAACGTTAAGAATTTGCTTGTTGGTGGTTGTGGTCAGCTCAGTATAGGAGAGCATGCGCTGATTGTTAGCCGCTTTGGTACCCAAAAGCTCAAGCTGGCCATCGGGAATTTTCATATTGACGTTGCCATCGGCGTCGGTAGAAGTATGGCAGGTGACGCAGGTGGTATCTGCTATGCCATTGGCAGCGCCGCGTGCGCGCTCCCAAATCGGTTGCAAGTGGTTTTCATAGTTGATGGTAACGCGGCACAAGCTCGACCAACCATCCGCTTCCATACAGGCTTCTGCCGTGGGCGAATGTATATCGCTCGCAACCAGCGCGAGGTTTTTGTATCTATAGGCGAAGCTGGCGGTTTTCGGGCGAACAGCTGGATCGGTCCATTCATCGTCAAATACCAAATCGACACTTGGGGCACGCAGGTTAGTGGATTTGGCTTTGTTGCTAAAAGGTGCACAGGTAGTGGGATCACCAGGAATCAAACAATAGGTGGTATGGCTGGCGAATTCCGCCATGGTTTCCCCTGCTTTGGGCAGGCTTGGTGTGCCCAGGGGATCGAAACGAACAGTGTTGGTAAATTGGCTTCCACCAGCGCCTTTATTGATGCTCGCCAATTCCGCATCGCTGCGACCGTGACCGGCATTTACAGTCACGGCGTTGTGGCAACCGTTGCACTCACGCACCTCACCCGGACGAACCTGCAACCAGTTGCGATGGAGCGCGCCCACGCGTTTGCCATCCTTATTGATCAACTCCAGTGTAAAAGCGACATCGGCAGGCACTTTGATTTTGACTGAACCATCCGGCTCTACCGGTGCATAGCCAAGAATCTCACGAAGATTGGTGAATTGGTTGAACAGCTCGCCATAAGTGTTATCACCCAGGTTATCTGCCGTTTCATCATCGGGAATGGAAACCGCTTTAATTAAACGTACAAAACGTATTGGGCGTTGATCTGGCGCCGCTTGGGCAATTTGCTCGATGCTGGTAAAAGCTGCCGCACCGTAGTTGTTAAATTTGCCGTCCATATCGTAAACGCTGCGAATATGGAGCATTCCCACAGATTCTGCGGCCAAATCGGCTTCAATTTTGGGCTGAAGATATGTTGCTGCAGCGCGCGGTTCCAACGATACCGGCTCACTAAACATCATGCCTTCTTCTGCAAGAACGACTGGCTGTTGGGTTTGTTGGGTGATGTTATAAACCCAAATACCGTAAATTGGATCTGCCTCTTTTACCCCCGGCGTCGCTAACCAGGTTGCGGTACATGGCACCAAACGTTTGTCTTTCGGTTCAATTAAACGGCATTCACTCCAACTTACTAACAGGCGGTTAGTGCCATCGAATAGCGGAGTTAATGAGGAATAACGACCATGTTGCGAAAACTCGTTTTCACCCACTTTGGTATTGATTGGCAAAATGGAAATGGAGGCTTGGGCTGTGGTACCGGTGCCGCCGCCAGCAGGAATTTGTAAATCATTTTCAAAGAAATGCTTGGTATCAATGACCACCATATCACCCCCAAGCATGGCCTCATTGGGTTTGAGAATGGCAGCTATGCGGCCATCGGGCATTTCTTGCGGGCGAAACAGGCGATTGCGCGGTGCGTTGGCTGTCTCAGGTGCGATATTCAGGCTGAAGTAACCGTAGTGGCGTTCAACCTGGGTGCCATCGGGATTCGCCGTGTAAAAGCTGAGCTTGTTGGTGGCAAATTGGTCCCAGTGACTATAGAGAATCTTGCCGTTTTGCAGCACGGTGGGTTGCAAATCGTGGCTTTGGTTGTAGGTGAGTTGCTGGATGTCAGTTCCATCGTCCTTCATGGAGTGCAGTACAAATGCCGGTGTATCGCTGCCTTCTTCCAAGGCCGAGAATTGGGGTTTGCCATCGTCCAACAAAATTGCCTTGCTGCGGATTTGGCGGGTTGAACTGAACACAATACGGCCATCAGGCAGGTAGCGCGGGCTAACGTCATGCCCCTGAAGCGCCACAATACTGGAGGTAATAATAGGGCGCAGGATTTTGGTGGTGAGGTTGTATTCCCAAATCTGCCACTTGGGTTGTTTTTCCTCGGTCACGTTCTCCAGCATGGGTGGATGCAAGGCGAACAAAAGCTTTTTGCCATCGGGACTGGTGCTTAGGTCTTTTACATCGTAAAGCGCGCCTTTCTCAAAAGCCCCTTCGGTAATGTTGACCGGCGTTGCCAACGCAGTAGCGCGCTCTTTTACATAAACCGCCGCACCGGGGTTGAAGTCCGTTGGGTCGAGCAAATCGGGGAAAACGGGGTTTTCATCTTCATCCACCGGAATGGGGCGCTTGATATAGGCAATGGGTAAGTCGACAGCAACAGGATCAGGCTTTTGTCCACTATCGGAGCTTTTACTCGTCCCACTACCGCCACCACAGGCGCTTAGCAAAACACAGACGCTCAGCCAAACACAAAAAGTGCCGGCAAGGGCTGATCCGGCTAAGCCTGAAATCTGTGGTCGCAACATAAGCACTGCCTTACATCATTTGGGGAGACTATTAGGGGAAGATCATTGTCAGTGAAGTGTATAGGCCATTCTCTCGATTTAATCACGATTTAAAGACCTTTCAATGCATCATTTGCGGCACAAGTCTCGTTCTCCTTTTGATACGAAAGACAAATTGTAGAGGCAGCTTGTAAAACCTAGCTACCTAAGCAAAACAATATATGTGGCTTGTGACAAATTGCAGGAGCAATTTGCACTGCGTAGCTGCCCGTAGGGTAAACCACATGGATGTGGCTTATGACAAATTGCAGGAGCAATTTGCACAGCGTAGCTGCCCGTAGGGTAAACCACATGGATGTGGTTTATGAAACGACAAAAATCCTTTGCTACCTGTTTCACAAAATCCATAAGCATTCCCGAATATGTGATTGAGTTGTCAGCATATTTGCAAGCGAGGCACAGGTTTCATAAAAACTCCCGCCTATAATCAATCCAGAATTCTTGTCTGACGATTAGCCCCGGAGCAGCCGTGACCCCTTTCATCATCACCAAAGCCATCACCGCAGCGGTTCCCGCCTGGCTGCACCGTCAACGCCGCTATTTGCAAATAGCCTTGGTCAGCGCCGGTTTGCTTGCTGCCCAGGCACACGCCGGCTCGCGCGAGCAGGCACTGCAAATCCACAACCGCGTTGCTGGCGTGCCACCGAGCGAAACCGTACTACTGCAAATGGCAGCATTTTTAGATGCAGGCCAAAAAGACAAAGCCGTAGAACTCGCCATGGATAACGAAGGTTTTTACAGCGTTGTTTTGAAAAATATGGTGACGCCCTGGACCAACCGCGAACAAACCGTATTTGCGCCGCTTAATGACTACACTGCAACCGTGATTGGCCTGGTGCGCGACAACGCCGATTTCCGCCGGGTGCTGTTTGATGATGTGCTCTACGTGGCCAACCCTAATCTCGGTTTACCGGCCTACTCGATTAGTAACAACGCTCACTACCAAGCGATTGAAGACCAGCATATCGAGCTTAAAGACCCCAATAAATTTATATCTATTGCCCAATCTTCAGTTAACGGCCTTCCAACAGAGGCCACCTCCGGCGTTATTACCAGCCGTGCCGCCGCAAAAGCATTTTTTATTGCGGGCACCAACCGCGCCATGTTCCGTTTTACCTTGATCAACCACCTCTGCCGCGATTTGGAACAAGTGCACGACACTACTCGCGTACCCGATTTTATTCGCCAGGACGTTAGTCGCAGTCCCGGGGGCGACAGCCGCGTGTTCCTCAACGGATGCATTGGTTGCCACAGTGGCATGGACCCTATGGCCAAAGCTTACGCTTACTACGATTTTGAATTTGATTCTGTCGGCGACCCGGATGCCCTTAACGGCAGCATCCACTACAACGCAGCAGGTGCCACAGATCCCACTACCGGCACCCGTGTTGAGAAAAAATACCTGATTAACAGCACCACCTTCCCCTACGGATACGTCACTACTAACGACGACTGGCAAAACTACTGGCGCGAAGGCATCAACACTAATCTGGGCTGGAGTTCAGCACTGCCGGGCAAAGGCTCGGGTGCTAAAGATATGGATAAAGAATTGGCTTACAGCAAGGCATTCGCCAGCTGCCAAGTGGAAAAAGTGTTCAAGCACGTCTGCCTGCGTAAACCTGCCAATGCGGCAGATCGCAGCAAAGTTGATGCAATTACAACCAACTTTGCGAGCAAAGGTTATCAACTCAAGCAGGTGTTTATCGACACCGCCGACTACTGCAAAGGTGAGTAAGCGATCATGATAAAACTCACTCGTAAACTCATTGCACTTCCTTTTGCACTACCTTTGGCCTTTTCTGCCAGCTTGTTGGTAATGACTGGCTGCGGTTCAGGCAGCTCGGCCAAAACAACGACTAATCCGGATACCAGCAATGGCAATACCGGTACAGAAACCTTTACCTACAAAGGCCAAAAACCGGCAGGCACGCCGGATGTGCTGAAATTCCAGACTAATCTATGGATCAACATAGCGCGCGAAGATCGTTGTGGCGGTTGCCATAACGCCACCGGCCAGGCTCCCCGCTTTGCTCGTGCCGATGACATTAACCTCGCTTACGATGAAATGATCAGCAATGGCTTGGTGTCGCTTTCCAACCCGTCGCAATCCCACATTGTTGAGAAAGTTTCCAAAGGCCATAACTGCTGGTTGAAAGACTCGGTTGCCTGTGGCGATACCATCACCACCTGGATTACCAACTGGGCCGGCCCCAGCGAAACCAAAGCTAACGACGTGACACTGATTGCGCCCGCCGAGAAGGATGTGGTTAACAGCAAAAACTTCCCTAAAGATCCTAATGATCCGCAAAATCCGGACAACTTTGCCAAAACCGTGTATCCGGTGCTGACCGAATATTGTTCCCGTTGCCATTCCGAAACAGCTCTTACGAAGCAACAACCTTACTTCGCTCAGTTTGATGGCCAAATCAAACCCGGCGACGCCAATTACCAAAGCATTTACAACGCTAACCTCGCCATTGCCTACGCTGCCGCCAAGACCAAAATCCGTTTGGATAACCCTGCTCAATCGCGCCTTGTGCAACGCCTGCGCAGCGATTTCCATAACTGCTGGAGCGACTGCGCCGCTAACTCGGCCACTATGGAAGCCAAAATCGCCGCCTTCTCTAACAGCTTGAAACCGATTGAAGTCGATTCTTCATTAGTTATCAGTAAAACCGTTGGCTTGGGCGATGCCTTTGTACTCACCAGTGGTGGCCGTATAGACACCAATCTGATCGCCAAATACGAATTCAAATCCGGCAAGGGCAGCATCGCCTATGACACCAGCGGTGTAGAGCCGGCAGCCAACCTGAACATCATGGGCAACGTGGGTTGGAGCAGCGCTTGGGGCATCAAAATCAAAGACACGGGCCGCGCCCAGGCAACCACGGCGACCAGCCGCAAATTCTTTGACCTCATCCGCGGTTCAGGTGAATACAGCATTGAAGCCTGGGTTATTCCCGATAACGTCACCCAGGGCACTAACGACAATAACCCCGCGCGCATAGTGACCTATTCGGGCAGTGCTATTGACCGCAACTTTACTCTGGGTCAATACGAGTACAACTACAGCTTCCTCAACCGCACTGATAAAAGTGACGGCAACGGCCTGCGCGAACTGCACACCGCCGATGCCGCTCAACGCTTGCAAGCGACCTTGCAGCACGTGGTTGTTACCTATGACCAAACTAACGGCCGTCGCATCTACGTAAATGGCGAATTCACTGGCGATGCAGACCCCAGCAAGGGCGCCGTATTGAAAGATTGGGATAGCAGCTATGCCTTGGCGCTTGGCAACGAAGTGAGCGGTGATACCAAAACCCAATGGCAAGGCAGCATCCGTTTCCTCGGCATCCACAAGCGCGCTATGACAGCCGCTGATATCAAAGCCAACTACAAAGTTGGGGTGGGGGCGAAATACTTGCTGCTTTTCAACATCTCTAGCCTCATCGGCACGCCCGACAGCTTCCTGGTGTTTGAAGTGCAACAATTCGATGACTACGGCTATCTGTTCGCGAATCCTTTCTTTACCAACCTGAAAGGCACCGCCATAAACAGCGATATTCCGCTTAAAGGAATTCATATCGGCATCAACGGCGAAGAAGCGGCAACCGGACAGGTATTTGCCAACCTCAATACTTCGCTCAACTCGAACGCCATGGTTAACGGTCGCCAGACGCTATCGACTTTAGGTACGGTAGTTGAAATTAAAGGCGGGCCGGATCAAGACCAATTCTTCCTTACCTTTGACCAAATCGGCAGCAAAACCTACGCTCGCACGGCGCCTACGCCACCTCCAGCCGCCACTCCGGCTGATATTGAAGGCCAGCCGCTGATTGGATTGCGTCGCTTTGCGGAAATCAATGCGTCACTGTCTACCTTGACCGGTATCCCCCAATCAAACGCCAGCGTAAAAACCACTTATGGCAAGGTGCAGCAACAGCTGCCAACGCTTGCCAACCTTGATGGTTTCCTTGCCGCGCAGCAAATGGGTATCACCCAACTGACAGTGGCTTATTGCAACGCCTTAGTGGGTAGCAGCAGTGCCCCTAATGCTATTCGCGATAGCTACTTTGCAGGCTTTAATTTTGGCGCACCCGCATCCAGCGCCTTTAGCGCCAGCGGTCGCAGCCAAATTATTGATCCGTTGCTTAAGCGCTTATTAGCCGCAGAAATCGGCGGCACTGCGCTGAACACCCAAGCTGATCCTGCGCTTTTGCGCACCGAGTTGAATCGATTGATTGACACCATGACCGCCTGCGGCAGCGGCTGCGCTGCAGACCGTACCTTAACTACCGTCAAAGCTACCTGTTCGGCAGCCTTGGGTAGCGCGGTGATGTTGTTGCAGTGATATAGAACAAAACCCCTCGGCAACCGCATCTTGCGTGGCTCTACCTCCCGCATCCATGCAGTCGCCCCGATCTCCCCCTTGGAAAGGGGGAGGTTGGTAGGGGGGTTCAAGCCCTCAAACAAAGACGGCAATCTGAAATAAACAGTTGAACACCAACCGCTACTAGCAGGTTAAGACATGGCAAGAAACAAAGCTCCACTTCATCCAGACGCGCCGCTGCTGTTGAACAGCCATAGCCGCCCAATCACCCGCCGCGAACTTATCGCGCAGGGGTTTAAAGCTGGCGGCGTCACTCTCGCTGGCGGTTCACTGTTCAGCTTGCTGGCACCTTCGGCCATGGGGAGCTTGTCATCCGACATCGCCGACAAGCGCGCCCAGTGCGGCATTGCCTCCCAAGGTGCAGGCAAGATTCCTTTTATCTGTTTTGATTTGGCAGGCGGCGCCAACATAGCTGGCTCAAACGTTTTGGTCGGCCAAAAAGGTGGCCAGCTCGACTTGATCAGTACCGCCGGCTACAGCAAACAGGGCTTACCGGCAGCCATGGCCCCCAACTCTTCAACCACAAATTTTGTTGATCAAACCCTCGGTCTCGCCTTCCACTCTGACAGCGCGGTTCTGCGCGGCATCAAGAGCCGGGTTGCCATTACTACCGCCGCTATGACCAACGGTGCGGTAATTCCCGCACGCTCGGAAAACGACACTGGCAATAACCCGCACAACCCCATGTACGGCATCAACAAATACGGCGCAGATGGCTCGCTGTTGACCTTGATTGGCTCAGTCAATAGCGACTCCGGCGGCAATTCCATGTCACCTTCCAGCATGATCAACCTGGAAGTGCGCCCCACCAAAATCGACAACCCAGGTGACGTAAAAGGTTTGATCGATGTAGGTGACCTGGTGAGCTTAATGAGCCAGCAGGACACTGTGTCGGTAATGGAATCCATGTACCGCATTAGCGATGCCAAACTCAAATACGTGAAGACCGGCACCGCACGTGATGCCGAATTGAAAGAAATGATCCGCTGCGGCTACATCAAAAGCGCGGACATTGCCGACCGCTTTGGCGACCCACGCAGCGTTAGCGTGGTAGATGATCCCAACATCGTTGGCCCAACAGGTATTTTCAGCAAAGCCGAATTTGACACCGACAGCGAATTCCGCAAAACCGCCTCAGTGATGAAGCTGGTCGTCAACGGCTACGCTGGCGCAGGCACTATCACCATGGGCGGTTTCGACTACCACACCGGCAACCGCTCCGCTGGCGAAATGCGCGACGAACGCGCCGGCAAATGCATAGGCGCCTGCCTGGAATACGCCGCACGCTTGCAAGTACCGATCATGATTTATGTATTCAGCGACGGCTCCGTATTCAGCAATGGCATGGCCGACAACAGCACAGAGGGCCGCGGCAAAGGCCAATGGACAGGTGACGACCAACAAACTGCATCGGCCTACTTTTTGGTATACAACCCGACCAAACGTCCCATCCTCATGGACGGCACCAGCTCAGACCCAGCCACCATCACCATGGCACAACGCGTTCACCAACAACTCGGCTACATGCGCGCCAGCGGCGACGTAGAAACCGCCTCAAGCCCCGCCGCCAACAACGTAAACCTGTTAGTGGAAACTGTTATTTTGAATTACATGGCGTTGCACGGAGAGCAAAGCCAATTCGGCACCTTATTCAAAGGCAACGGAATTGGCAGTAGCGTGATGGTAGATAGAATGACGGCGTTTCAGCCGATTTGTAATGGCTTGATTTCGAAGCCGGTTTAGTATTAAAGAAGCAAGGAAGCTGAAATGTTATTAGTCACTTGTTAATTACTGCTTCATTAGGAATTGCACCCTAATAGTCGTGATGCCGCCTCATTCAAAAAATATTTTTGCGCGCGCAAAAAATACTCCGTCGTGACTCCAATATTTAATAGCTCAGTCGGTTTGGAAATCCCACAAGAGGATCACCACCACCCTACGCAATAAAATGCGAAATCTATTAAATAAGCCAAAATTGGAGGCTGTAAAGTGGATCTAAAACACCAATTAAATGCCGATGTGAAAATTAAGGGTGAGATGACACCACAAGGCTCCGATGCTCTTGGAAAAGATTACGGAACTTCAGCAAAGCTACTTGCCTTATGCGTTGGCATTGCAGTGATTATTGTTGCAATGAAGCATTAATAATTCATGTCATTACAACAATAAAAAAATAAAAATTTTATATGGGAATCGTCATCCTCGCGCAGCGGGGATCCAGCTCTTGATTTTAGTTTGTTAACAGCTGGATCCCCGCTGCGCGAGGATGACGACTACCTACTTAATATTTAGCGCGGCAAATGCTTCGGCAAAATACGATTCAGCACTTCAGCAATGTAACCCAAAAATAAAGTGCCCATGCTGGAGCGGTAGTAGTGCGGATCGCGGTTGCCGACGGCTAATAAACCGAAGGCGTTGCCATGGATGAGGGGGACGGTTGCAACAGAACCAATTTCGTCGGCGTATTTGCCGAAGATAAATTGCATTTCTTTTGCGCCCAAAGTGCCGCACATAGCGCGGTTACTTTTGAGGATGGTGCCGACGTTATCGCGTGCGGCTGCAATGCTCACTACGTGTGCCTGGCTGCTCGGAATTTTATCGATGTTGCCAAAGAAAAATAAACTGGTGTATTGGATTCCAAAATCTTTATCGAAGCAGTAGTAAAGTGCATCAACTATATCGCCGAGATCCTGGCCTTCTAATAAGGTCAAAACAAGGCGTTTGGTTTTGTCGAATAATTTATCGTTGTCACGCGCGTTGTCGAGCAATTTGCTCAGGCGATGACGCATGTCCATATTGCGTTCACGCAACACTGCAATTTGTCGTTCGATTAATGACACTGCGCTGCCGCTTTCGTGTGGCAATGACAGTTCGGCGAGCAAATCAGGATAGGCTTCGAAAAAGTGTGGGTTCTCTTGCAGAAATGCTGCAACTTGTTCTGGCTCTAAAGGATCGGCGAGTGTTTTTTTATTATCCGTCATTGCTCTTTCACCTAAATAAATAATCAACTGATGTGCGCAGAATTATCGTCATTCTCGTGTAGCGGGATGACGATTACCTTTTATTAGATATTTACTTGCCCATGAAAAACAGTAGTTGCAGGGCCAGTCATAATGACCGGGTGGCCTTCACCAGCCCAGGTGATATGCAAACTGCCGCCGGGTAAATTCACTTTTACATTTTCATTTAATAAATTGCGTAAACGCCCTGCAACAACTGCCGCGCAAGCGCCAGTACCGCAAGCAAGGGTTTCGCCCGCGCTGCGTTCAAATACGCGCAAATCAATTTCATTTGAAGAAATTTTTTGCATAAAACCAACGTTCACGCGCTGAGGAAAACGTGGGTGATGCTCAACACGCGGGCCGAGAATTTCTACAGGCGCTTTGCCAACATTATCTACAAGCATAACCGCATGAGGATTGCCCATGGACACGGAAGAAATTTCCAATGTTTGGCCGTCCACATCAAGCTGGTAGGTTGCTGCTTTTGCATCGGCAACGAAGGGGATTTCTTGCGGAACCAAACGCGGAATTCCCATATTGACGCTGACTTCACCTTTGTCGGTTACGTTTAATTCAATCAAACCACCGGCAGTTTCCACTTTAATTTTGCGCTTGCCAGTTAAACGACGCTCACGCACAAATACAGCGAAGCAGCGCGCACCATTACCGCAGTTTTCAACTTCGGTACCATCGCAATTAAAAATTCTATAACGGAAATCCACGTCGGGATTTTCCGGATGTTCAACCAGCAATAACTGATCGCAACCGATTCCAAAATGGCGGTCGGATAAAAACCGAATTTTTTCTGGCGTTAAACGCACGCTTTGACTTATGCCATCGATCACGATGAAGTCGTTGCCAAGGCCGTGCATTTTGCTAAAACGTAAGCGCATTTTTCTTTCCAATAATTTTCGACGTCTGTCGATGTGCAACCTTACCTTAGTGAAATCGTCATCCCTAATAATTTAATTACTCCGGAATTACCGCTTCCCCACGCAACATATCATCTATGGTTTCGCGTGCGCGCACCAGATGCATTTGGTCACCATCTACAATCACTTCTGCAGCGCGGCCGCGGGTGTTGTAGTTGGAACTCATGCTAAATCCGTAGGCACCTGTAGACATCATGGAGAGCAAATCGCCGGGTTCAATGGCGAGCTCGCGATCTTTACCCAGGAAATCGCCCGTTTCGCAAATCGGGCCAACCAAATCCCATTTTTTAGCTTGCTCAGTGCGAGGCTTAACCGGGCGAATATCCTGCCATGCCTGATAGAGCGAGGGACGAATGTTGTCATTCATGGCCGCATCGATAATCGCAAAGTTTTTGTGCTCGGTTGGTTTCAGGTACAACACCTTGGTCAACAGCACACCAGCGTTGGCGCTGATGGAGCGACCTGGCTCAAACATCAAACTCAATTTGCGGTCACCCAGTTTGGCTTTGAGCGCGGCCATGTAGTCGGCGACTTCCGGCGGAGTTTCGTTGCGATAGGTCACGCCCAAACCACCACCCAAATCCAGGTGATGAATCGCTATGCCATTTGCCGCCAATTCGTCGATTAAAGCCAACACGCGGTCAAGTGCATCCAAAAATGGTGTGAGCTGGGTCAGCTGCGAGCCTATGTGGCAATCCACACCTTGAACGGACAAGCTGGGCAACTGCGCTGCGCGTGCATACACCGCAGGAGCGCGTTTGATATCTATACCGAATTTGTTTTCTTTCAGGCCGGTAGAAATATAAGGATGGGTGTTGGCATCCACATCGGGGTTTACCCGCAGGGAAATGTTCGCAACCTTGCCTTTTTCAGCAGCAACCTGGGCGAGGATTTCCAGCTCGGCTTCTGATTCCACGTTAAAGCAAAAAATACCTACATCCAGGGCGCGCGCCATTTCCTCTGGGGTTTTACCCACGCCAGAAAAGACGATTTTTTCAGGATTGCCACCGGCGCGCAGAACGCGCTCCAATTCGCCCAAAGACACAATATCGAAGCCCGCGCCAAGCTTGGCGAGCAAATTCAAAATACCAAGGTTGGAGTTGGCCTTAATCGCGTAACAAATCATGCCCGGATGAGAGCCCAAGGCTTCTGAATAGGACAAATAATGCTGGGTGAAAGCGGCGCGACTATATACGTAGGTGGGTGTGCCGAAACGGGCGGCAACCGCGGCGAGTGGAATATCTTCTGCGTAAAGTTCGCCGTTGCGGTCAGTAAAATGCTGCATAAAAAACTCTGCTTGCTCAAAAGTGGATCTGAAAAATAAATGTTGGAAGTTTAATAACCCGTAGATTCCTTGTTGGATTCTGGCTTGGGTTTGACGGGCTCAGGGGCGGTTTGAGGAGCGTCGGGAGATGGTTTTGCTGGCTGAGGTAAATACAGCGGACCTTTTTGCCCGCAACCTGCCAAAAGAAATACTAACGCGCCGCACATCAGCACAATTTTTTTCATGCAAACCACCCGATTGATCTCCTGACAGCAGGCTCCCCAAGGAGCCAAAACGGCGGCCAGTATAACCCCAAACCGGCAGGGCGGCTATGAAGCGAGCAGGCTGGAAACTACAGAATTAATTGGCTAATTCCGGCGCTTGGCGCACCTGACGGTACTCAGATGGTGTCTGCCCCACAATCTTCTTAAAGAAGGTGTTGAATACGGATTTACTGTTAAAACCTACTTCCAAATAGATATCAGTAATCGTTTTGTCTTTGTTTTTGGGATCTATCAGAATTTTTTTGGCTTCTTCAATGCGATAATTATTAATGAACTCGTAAAAATTATTATCGAAATGACGATTGATAATCATGGATAAATCGCGCGCGGGAATGGCTAATTTTTCGGCGAGCACATCCAGGGTAATATCAGCCATCAAATAAGGTTTTTCGCTGCGCATTACGCTATCAATTTTTTCTGCGTACTCAGGATTAAGCAACTTTTCCTGAACAGGTTTTTTAGCGGGTTCGGGTTCTTTTTTCTGGCGCACAGCTTCAAAGTTGGCGAAATAACGCATGCTGGTAAACACCAGAGTGCACACCAAAATAAAGGTGACGTAATAACCGCTTAAGCCGATAAATTCAAAGAAGGACAAATTGTAGTGGTGGAAATCAAAATGCATCACCACGCCCACGAACTTTGACACGCCTAAAAATAATTCCATAAGCGTGACGATTAAAAAACCAACAACCAGCAGCTTTAACCAAAAAACATCTACCTTTTCAATATTGGAGTGCGTGGCCTTGAGCAAATCTTTGTATTTCAAAATCAGGCGGAAGCAGGCGATACAATAAATTGCCCGCAAAACTTTGCATAGAAAATCAGAGGTAATATAGGGCGCGCTATACACAAAAATTTCGTGGTTGATCCACTCCAAACGCTGCGCCAGTGGAAAACGGAAATAAGCCGCGACCATAAAAATTGCGTAAAGCGTTATGGGAATTAAATGGTAGTAATCTTTGCGGCGAATATGGAAGTCACGAAAAATAAGCGATTTAACGTAGAAATACAGCAGGGCTGCATCTATGTAATAGGCGAAACTGCCCAAAAAATAAATTTGCGGAAAATTGTCGCGCACTGTGTGTTTAAATTCTGCGCCCCACATCATTAATTCGTGCAGCGGAATACACGCATGAGTGAGAAGAAAGGCCGCTAAAAAATAATTGCTGATATTTTTTGGTGGATTAGTCACCACCAAAAGCGCAGAAAACAGTACACAGAGTGTGGCTGTCATCAATAAAATAACATCGTGGAAATTAAAGACGACTTGGTTCATGCCGGGCTCTCTCTTGTTTTCCGAATCCAGGCTAAGGCTTCCGCAGGCTATTTTTTTATGAACGGGTAAGCTCTGGCTTTTTATAATTTTTAAAATGTTTTTCAACACTAGTAGTCAAAAAGACTTTTTCTGTGTCGTGGGTTGCCGCATCATTATGGCAAAAAAAATGAACCTCATGGGGAAAATTACACCCATAGCGCGCAAGGTTTGCTATGGTAGTAGGCGTTAGTAAACTCAATCGCTTTTACAACAAATTGGGATGCTAATCGGTCAATACGCGCGGGCACTTCTGCCACTAAAGCAGAGGTGCCTTTCTATTATCCCTTTTAATAACTTTTTAATGGGAAGCTTATGACCAACCGCATTTTTTTATTACTGATATTTTTTTCGGCGCTGCTAAGCCTGCAAGCCTGTAGCAACCTACCGCAAAAATCTGTTACCCATCTTTATATTGCTTCTGATTCGACTGCCACCGATTACAGCACCGAACCGGACTACGGAACCAAGCGCTATCCACAAATGGGATGGGGACAAGTGTTCCAGCCATTGTTTACCGCAGAATCACTACCACGCTTAAAAAATTTGCATGTGGGCAACACAGTGGAAGTTGTACCAAAAGCAAAGGGCGGGCGCAGCACCCGCAGTTTCTTTGAGGAAGGGCGCTGGCGTGAAATTTACGAAGCGCTGCAACCGGGCGATTTAGTGTTGATTCAATTTGGCCACAATGACCAATCCAAGGAAAAAGTTGATCGCTACACGCCCATCGACGGCTACAAACAATACTTGCGTTTGTATGTTGAGCAAGTTCGCGCGAAAAAAGCTCGCCCTATTTTGATCACTTCGGTTAACCGCAATTACCCTTGGGTAGATGGCAAATTGCAAAACAGCCATGGCGATTATCCGCAAGCGGTGAAAGATATTGCTGCTGAAATGAAAGTGGATTTAATCGACCTGACCCAAATTTCTATCGACCACTTTACCGCCAAAGGCGAAGCCTACGTGACCGGGAAATATTTTATGAACCTGCCCGAAGGCAAATTTGAGGGTTACCCAAAGGGGCTGAAGGACAATACTCACTTCCAACCGGAAGGCGCCGAAGCTGTGGCCAAATTGGTATTTGAAGCGCTTACCAAATTGCCGGCTAAGCCTTAAAGCTCAGCGAGCACAGCGGAATATCCATCTCGATAACCTGGGTAGCGGAATTTAAACCCCGAATCCAACAAGCGCTTGTTGTTACAGCGCTTGTTGCCGCGCTCATTTGTCGCTGCTTCCGATAGAAAATCTTGCACGCCCACTTGTTCTGCCAGCCAGCTCACCACTTCCACCATTGGTGCTGGCGCACTATCACTTGCCAGGTATACAGGCTCTAACTTTTTCCCGTTTCGATAAAGCTCGATAAGGTGCGCAAGGCTGCGGGCGCAATCATCCACATGAATGCGATTGGTGTAATGAGTGCTTGCCGACGCTTTACCTTGATGAACCTGTTCAATTAAACGGTTGCGATTTGGGCCGTAAATTCCGCTAAAACGTACGATTGTGTTTGCAAAACCGCTATTTTGGACAATGGCTTCCGCTTCCAATAAGCGCTTGCCACTAAAGCTCTCGGGCTCAACGGGAGAATTCTCATCCACCCAGCTACCATCCATTTGGCTGTACACAGCCGAACTGGACACAAACACCAGCAGCGGCGATTTTTCTCGCTGCTTCTGCAATCCCACAACGAGGTTTCGACAGGTTTGGACATAGGCGCGCTCGTAGCCAGCATCGCTGCGTTCACTGGGTGTCATGGTGATAAGGACCACATCAAAACCCTGCCTTAACACATCACTTAGCGCTACAGCATTAGTCACATCACAAGTTTGATAATGTAGGGATGGAGTATCAGGCGGTGGGTTTCTGCGCAGACCAGTAACTTCGTAAATATCCTGCGGCAGACATTGCGCCAAGCGCTGACCAATATCGCCACAACCAACTATTAAAACTTGCGCTTTTGATAGAGACTGACTATTCATTGCCATCTAAATGGTTTACCTTTTGATTCTGTTTTGCTGATTTTCAATTTTCGCTACACCTTCAAACAGGGAGCACAGAATGACCCTTACCGAACTCCGCTATATAGTCACCCTTGCCCAGGAACAACACTTTGGCCGCGCTGCAGACCGATGCTACGTAAGCCAGCCGACACTGAGTATTGCCGTTAAAAAACTGGAAGATGAATTGGGGGTAGCCCTTTTCGAGCGCACCAAATCCCGCGTACACCCAACCCCGCTGGGCGAGCAAATTGTTAAGCAGGCAAACCTGGTGTTAGAGCAGACCGCTACCATTAAAGACATGGCCGATGCCGGTAAAGACCAGCTGAGCAGTCCGCTCGCTGTGGGTGCGATTTTTACCATTGGCCCTTATTTGCTGCCGCAGTTTATCCCGCATTTACAAACCCTTGCCAGTAAAATGCCGCTCTATGTTGAGGATGGCTACACCCACACGTTGCGCAAAAAACTGCGCAATGGGGAGCTGGATGTCATCATAGTGGCGCTGCCATTTAACGAGCCAGATGTAGTGACCCAAGCGCTTTACGATGAACCTTTCGTCGTGCTTATGCCGCACGATCACCCGCTTGCAGCAAAAACCGAAATCGACCCCGGTGAAATCGGAAGCCAACAATTGTTGCTACTGGGTGAAGGCCACTGCTTCCGCGATCAAGTGCTAACAACCTGCCCCAATATTCACCAAACCGAAGAAACCAATTCCAACGTTCGCACTGCTGCTGAAGGCAGCAGCCTTGAAACCCTGCGCCATATGGTTGCCTCTGGCTTGGGCATCACCATACTGCCGCAATCTGCCGCAAGCAGTAGTATTTACAGCTCAAACCTCTTGGTAACGCGCCCATTTGTTGCGCCCGCGCCCAGCAGAACCGTAGCCTTGGCCTGGCGCGCCAGCTTTCCGCGGCATAAGGCGATTGATGCTTTGCGAAAATCCATCCAAATGGCCAGAAGCGATCTAAAATAAGGAGACAGACAAAAAAACGTCGCTTAAAAGCACAATAACGAGGCAGTCCCATGTTTAAAAAACTCTTGGCCAGTGTAGTTTTAATGGCAAGTGCGACAGCGAGCATAACGGTACTGGCGGATATGGAATCCGCCCAGGCCGCCTTTAAAAAAGGCGACCACGCTGCTGCAATTAAAGAGTTTACAGCCTTGGGGAATGCCGGAAATATAAGCGCCCAATTAATTTTGGGTGCCCTCTATAGCAAAGGCGGCGTGATTCCCCGCGATGATAGGGGCGCGCTAGTATGGTTCCAAAGAGCAGCCGAGCAAGGTAATCCTGAAGCCCAATATCAGGTCGGCAACCTCCACGAAAATAGCCAACTGCCGCAAAACTACGCGCAAGCAGCACACTGGTATCACCGGGCCGCGCAAAAAGACCTGGCCAAAGCACAAGTTCGCTTGGGTCACATCTACAACCGCGGCTTGGGTACAACCCAAAATTTCAACGAGGCAGTACTTTGGTACGGCAAAGCTGCCCTCCAAAATAACGCCGAAGCCCAATATTCCCTCGGCCTTATGTATGCGCTGGGTAAAGGCCTGCCTAAAAACGCCCAATTGGCGATTGGCTGGCTAACCAAGGCCGCCGCGCAGCGCTACCCGGATGCAGAACAACTCTTGGGTGATATTTATTTGACTGGAGCAGGCACAGATAAAAAACCCGTGCTGGCCTATGCACTTTATGATTTAGCGATTAGCCACAAAACCACCACCTTGGCAGACGCGATAAAAAAACGCGACCGCCTCGCTAAAGAGCTAAGCCCAGAACAAATGGAATACAGTAAACAACTCATTTCCGAATTTAAAAAGCCCGAGAGTTTTTCCAAGACGCTGAACAAGTATCTGGAAAAATCCGACCAGATGTTCAGATTCTTCCCCGCCAAGTAACAAGTCGCTTTCAAACCTCGCAAGAACTCCTGCAACGAGGCGCAGGTTTTGCTATGTTGCACCCCAACATACCTAGCCAGCATCTGGACCCATGAATAAAGCCATTGGCCAACAGCAAACCCTCGACCAGATATCCGTCACCGCTTTAAAAGGTGTTGGGGCGAATTTGGCCGAGAAATTGGCGAAGATCGGCTTATTTTCCCTGCAAGATGTACTTTTCCATTTGCCATTGCGCTACATGGACCGCACCCGCGTAACACCCATGGGCGGATTACAGCCGAACATCAATGCAGTTATTGAAGGCGAAGTGCGCGCGTGCGATATCGTTTTTGGTAAGCGTCGAAGTCTGGTGGTGCGCATGCAAGACGGCACCGGCGGAATTACCTTACGTTTTTACCATTTCAATGCCGCCCAGAAAAATCGCCTGACCAGCGGTACACGGCTGCGCGTATTTGGCGAGACGCGCCGGGGCTCTGCCGGTTTGGAGATGTATCACCCGGAATACGATTTGTTAGATGAAGCCGCGCCACTTCCGCTGGATCAACACCTCACCCCCATTTACCCTGCGACCGAAGGCCTGACCCAGCCGCGTTTGCGCACGCTCGCAAGCCAGGCGCTGACTTGGCTTACAACCCATAATTTGCGGGAATTATTGCCCGACGAAGTGCGCCGACAACTTAACCAAAGTTCGTTGGCTGATGCACTGCGCTACCTGCACCAACCACCAACTGATGCCAACGTCCACCAACTGATGGAAGGCGAGCACCCTTTTCAGCAACGCCTGGCCTTTGAAGAACTACTCGCGCACCACCTGAGCCTGCTCTTATTGCGCAGACAAATGCAGACCAACGGCGCTCCCCGACTCAAAAGCGACAGCCAACTACACAGCCATTTTCTAAAACAACTGCCCTTTGCCCTGACTCGTGCCCAAGCGCGGGTATTTGAAGAAATCGCAGAAGATTTAGCTAAACCCGTGCCCATGCTGCGACTGGTGCAGGGCGATGTAGGCTCCGGCAAAACCGTAGTTGCAGCATTGACCGCCCTCGCAGCTGTCGCCAATGGAAAACAAGCTGCGATTATGGCGCCCACAGAAATCCTGGCCGAGCAACATCGCATAAACTTTGGCAAATGGTTGGAGCCTTTAGGCATTCAGCTCGGCTGGCTAACCGGTAAACTAAAAGTGGGCGAGCGCCGATCCCAACTTGCGGCTATCGCTAGCGGCCAAGCGCAGGTTGTGGTTGGAACCCACGCACTTTTTCAGGAAGCAGTCGATTTTGCAGATTTGGGCTTAATCGTTATTGATGAACAACATAGATTTGGTGTTCATCAGCGCTTATCTCTCTCAAATAAGGGTTCATCTTCGGCAAATCAGCGTGAATTGCGCCCACACCAACTGATTATGACGGCCACTCCCATTCCCCGCACCTTGGCCATGAGCGCCTACGCCGATCTGGATTGCTCGGTTATTGATGAGCTACCTCCCGGTCGCACCCCTATCACCACCGTAGTCATTAGCGAACAGCGCCGACCTGAAATTATCGAGCGCGTTCGCTTGGGGTGTGAAGAAGGGCGGCAAGCCTACTGGGTTTGCACGCTTATTGAAGAATCGGAAGCGCTGGAAGCCCAAGCCGCGCAAGCTACTGCCGAGAGCCTAGCCCTGGCTTTGCCGCATTTGCGCATAGGTTTAATCCATGGAAGGTTAAAGCCCGTAGAAAAAGAAACCGTCATGGCCGCATTTAAAGCCAATGAGTTGGATTTATTAGTGGCCACCACTGTTATAGAGGTGGGCGTAGATGTTCCCAATGCCAGCCTTATGATTATTGAAAACCCGGAGCGGCTTGGCCTCGCGCAATTGCATCAGCTGCGCGGGCGCGTCGGGCGCGGTTCAGCAGCCAGCCACTGCGTACTACTTTACGGATCGCCCTTATCGCATCACAGCAAAGAACGTTTGCGCGTTATGCGGGAAAGCAACGATGGCTTTTATATCGCCGAACAGGATTTGCAATTACGCGGCCCTGGCGAAGTTTTAGGCACCCGTCAAACTGGCGATATGCAGTTCAAAATTGCCGATTTACAGCGCGACGCACACCTTTTACCCAGCGTAAAACAGGGCGCGGATTACTTAATGGCGCATCACTTCACACTTTGCCAAGAAATCATCTCGCGCTGGCTAGGAAAGAGTCATGTTTACCTGCAAGTTTAAAATACTCGTCTATGCTCACAAGATAGCTGTCTTTGCGCTACACAGATTTTCATTCTTCGACCTAATGAACTAACAAAGGAGTAGGCCGTGCCAGTACCCGCTAGCGTTCAATCGTTACTTCAAACTCGCAATGTTGCTTATGATTTGGCAACAACACCGTTTAATGACGATGATCGCCGCTTGATTTGGCATGACCAACATTTACGTAATATGAGCGCCGCTAAATCCTTGATTTTACAAGATGGCCAAGGCCGGGTTCAGGTAATTATTTCTGCAGATCGCCTGCTCGACCTTAAAGCTGTTAACCGCCAACTGGGCCGTGAGCTACAAGCCACCAGCCTGGAAGACATTCGCAAATTCTGCGATAGCCATCAACTGGACTCCATCCCGGCACTGCCAAAACTTGCGGGCCTGCAAACGCTGGTCGACAAGAGCCTGATGGATCGCAATGAACTACTGCTGGATTCCGGCAGCGAAGAACAATTGGTGCGCATAGACCGCAGCGAGTTCGAACAGATTTTGGAAGGCGCTACCTTGTGCGATATTTCTGTACCCCTCGCACCTTTAGAAGTTGATGATCTCAACACCTCAGATCAAGACCAAATCCTGGGTGCCGTGCGCAACTTTACCCAGCTGCGCGTTAAGCAACGCCTGGAAGAAACCCTTGAATTGCCGCCACTTTCCGATACCGCGCAACGCATTATTAAACTGCGCGTTAATCCCAATGCGGATATCAGCGACCTTGCCCAAATCGTAGAAACTGACCCAAGCTTGGCTGCGCAAGTGGTGAGCTGGGCAGCATCGCCTTATTACTCAGCGCCCGGCAAAATTAAATCTATTCACGATGCCATTGTGCGCGTGCTCGGTTTTGACATGGTGTTAAACCTGTCATTGGGTTTGTCACTTGGCAAAACCATGACCATCCCCAAAGAAGGCCCGCATGGAACCCTGCCTTACTGGCAGCAAGCCGTGTTTATGGCAGCCACTATTGAAGGCTTGGTAACTGCAATTCCACGCGATCATCGCCCGAGTTTCGGCATGGCCTACTTGTGCGGATTGCTGCATAACTTTGGTTATTTGATTCTGGCAGAAGTGTTTCCACCCTACTTTCATGCCTATTGCGAAATGGCCGATGCCAATCCGCACGTAACTCACCAAGCTATTGAACGTCATTTAGTGGGCGTAACGCGCGAGCAACTGGCAAGCACCTTGATGTCGCTCTGGTCCATGCCAGAAGAAGTGGTAGTGGGTTTACGTCACCAAAACAACCCCAATTTCCAGGGCGAATACAGCCAATACGCCAAGTTAATCTTCGTTGCCCAGCGCTTGCTGCACCAACACAATATTGGCCACGGACCCAAGCTGGAAATTCCGCAATCCGTATTTGACGATTTGCATTTGGACCCCGAAAAGGCCCAGCAAACAGTGCAAAATATTTTGGAGTCCAGCGACGATTTAAAGCATATCGCGCACGAGCTAAGCCCCAAACATTGAAGGGGCGCGCCGGCCGGCACTCCAAAAAAGACTGCAACACATAAATCGCGTTTTTAATGAGTTACATTGGAGAGGGCTATTATGAAATTCACCCCAACGAAATTCACCTCAACCCTTACATTCCTGATTGTCGCCACTGCCATGGTTACTTTTTCGTTAATTTCGTTCACGCTTTTCCCGCGCCCATTGTCGCTGGATAATCCCACGTTCTTGGTAGAAACTATTTTTGTCGGCGGCTTGATGCTAATGGTTACTTCCACTCGCCAACTCCGTTATCAAAGCATTAAAATCAAAGATTGAAGTTACACCCATACAAGTTGTGGCCAATTAAACCCCTGTCTCACTTACGGAAACAGGGGTTTTGTTTTTCAGGATAATTAAAAAATATGAGTAATGCGCAAGAAGCTGCGGCGATTTTAGTTGAACGTCGCCAAACAGGTACGCAAGGTGATCGACTGCCTGAAAGCTGCCGTCCTACCAATATTAAGCAAGCCCTAGATATTCAAAACGCTGTTACCGAGCGCTGGTGCGAGCTTGAAGATGACAGCATCGGCGGCTGGAAATGCTTGTTACCACCGCAAGATAAAATAGTCGTCGGCCCTATTTATACCCGTACTATAGATTCAGTCGCCCCGGTGGCACTCTGGCCAAAACCAGGCACTACTGATATCGCCCGCATAGAGCCGGAACTCGCTTTTTTCTTCGGCATAGATTTACCCGCACGCGAACAACCTTATACCCCCGCCGAAGTCGATGCTGCCATTAGCCGTACCCATCTCGCGCTTGAATTGATCAACTGCCGCTACATCACTCCAGGCGACTGCACTTTCCCGGAGATGCTTGCTGATGGTTTGGTTAATCAGGGTTTGTTTATCGGCCCGCAAATTGATAATGCTTTAGCGCAAAATGCCAGCGAATTTACGTTAAATGTACGCCAAAATAGCGAACTTAGCGCTCATCACGCAAAACATCCAAATGGTAACCCGAAGGCACCTTTGTATTGGCTGGCCGAATTTTTACGCAGCCAAGGGCAGGGGATTGTGGCTGGTCAAGCGGTAATCACCGGGTCATTTGCAGGGGTTTTGGAAGTGCCGATGAATGCTGAAGTTAGTTTGGAATATGTGGGATTGGGTAGGTTGGATGTGAGTTTTACTGCCAAATCATAAGCTTGTTAAATAGGGAGTCGTCATCCTCGCGCAGCGGGGATCCACCGGGCTGGCGATCCAGTTTTTGATTTTACTTTAAATCGTTAAGAGCTGGATCCCCGCTGCGCGAGGATGACGACTGCATGGATGCAGGAGGTAGAGCAACGCAGGAGCAGTTGCCGACGATTCCCTGCTAAAAACCTATTGTTGCAAGTACGAACTATTTGCGAGGAAAAGGAATGAATAAATTTACCGTCACTATCGCTTTGATATTTGCCTTCTGCGCCACATCAATCGCCGCCGATGCTCCCGGCACGCCCTTCAAGCTCTCAATACGAGAACAAACCTTTTTAGAGCAGAAGGTGTGCGGTGCCCAATACAACCTAAAAGCCAGCAAAATCAAGGCTTACGCCTTTGAAGCCAGAAAGGCGACCGACGGTAAAATCGGCTTGGAAGCGCGAACCAATGCCTATGTGGAATGCGCAAGCCACGGCGATTTTATGGGCAAACCCATGCACTACATCGACGATTGCGACTTGGTAGATGGCGAATGGGACTGCTCACCACCGCAACTTGAAGTGGTCGTACCCATCAATGGCCGCGACGTAAAAATGCGCCCTTGGGGCGGCCTCACCCCCGAGAAATCCTACGCCTTACTCAAAGACATCAGCACCCGCGGCCGCTTCCAGGGCGAATCCCTCGACAAAGCCATAGGCAACAGCTGCGACATCGCCAAAAACAAAGACCCGGATATAGTCGAACTCGGCTGCGAAGCCACCATGAGCATCTCCTACTGGTGCCCACAAACCAAAATCACCGGCTGCCCCCGAGTGCTATTCTTAAGTTTCGATGAGCCGGCGCTTATGCGGAGGCAGTGATGATTAAACATTTAATTATTGCTTTAGGCTGTATAGCTATTTTTGTAATTTCTCTTTACGTGAATGCCGATGAAGAGCCGATGTCAAAGGCCAATATTTCAAAAGTCGAATATTCACAAATAGAAAACATTGCCTGCATGAAACCTCACAAAATTAAAGCTGAAATCATTACAGCTTCTCGATATGAGAATGGAAATCCAAATCAACAGAAATATGCATACGTTAAATGCAAACCGCACAGCGTATTTAAATATCCTGAAGTCAATTGCTCTCTCACGGATAAACAATGCAAATTCCATGATGCGCTTATCTTCTATGAAGCGAACTGTTCACTCCATGAAAAGTATTGGGAATGTAAAAAAGCAAATTTACTCACCAGCGTTAATCTCCTCGGCAAAACAATTGAACTTCACATCTTAGATATAACCCCAGAGCTGGCGTATCAAACTCTTACAAGAATAAGCACTTATGGAAGCTATCGAGGGGTACCAATGGAAGATCTCATGGGCTACAACTGCAACATATCCCAACCCAAAGCTGAAACGATAGAGCTAAGTTGTAGGTATAAAATTACTGTTTCAACTTTGTGCCCACAGTCAGAACCAGCTAAATGCCCACGTATTGTTCTTGTTACTGAACAGCCAATCCTCTAAGGAGATTTATTTTGTCAGACCAACCCTTTTTCAGTTGTGAAATCCCCGTGCGCTGGGGCGATATGGACGCTTTCGGCCACGTGAACAACACGATTTATTTTCGTTATTTTGAAGAGACTCGCTTCCAGTGGATGCTGCAAAAGGGCATCCCCATTGGCGGTGCGGATTACCCCGTTGTGGTCACCATTGGCTGCACTTTTTTCCGCCCGGTTTTTCACCCGGATACCTTGCGCATTGATGTATTTATCTCCGAACCCGGCCGCTCCAGTTTTATGGCGACCTACAAGGTTTACACCAGCGCTGACCGTGAGAATCCCTGCAGCGAAGGTTATTCAAAAATCGTTTGGGTAGACAAAGCGACCGGCAGGTCGGTCGCGCTGCCGGATGCGGTTAAGGCGTGGTTTTAACTGGCTCCCCCCTTATCACGGGGGAGGCTGGGTGGGGGCTTACAACTGCGGCGTAAAAATAAAATGGAAGGCTTTGCCATCCAACCCATCAATACTCACTGCGGCTGATTGTTTGTTGGCAACCAAAAGCTTGGGGCTGGCTTTGAGCTGGTAATTCTTACCATCGTAAAAATAGACTTGAGCATCTACAAAAACATTGCCGTCACTTTGTTTGGTGGAGGTGACTTTCACTTTAATTCGATCATCCACCTTGGTTTCGCTAGACTCACCCGCCTCGTTCAACAAATGAACGCTCGCGATAGGCTTTTCTCCCTCTGAAACCGCAAGATCTACCTTAATCTGATCAGCATAAGCTTGTGACCACCACAAGCCTGCGGCTGCAACCGCAACAGCTGCAGCAAGTGCCGATAAGCGCTTGCTGATGGATTTCTTTGCAGCTCCAGAATTTTCAACGGCGGGATCATCCTGCGCAAGCAAGGCTTCCACCTGCGTATCAAACGCAGCCGCTATAGCTTTGGCGGATTCGAGCGAGGCTGAACCGCTGGTTTCAATCCGCTGTACTGTGCGCATACTAAGCCCGGCAACTTCCGCCAAATGGCTCTGGCTCCAGGCACGCAGTTCGCGCTCGCGGCGCAGTTGGTCTTTGTTTAATTGCATATCCATGTTTCATATCTCCGGCAGGGGGTTAAGGAAGCCCGAAGCCTCGCCGAGATAAGCCTTGTTGTATACGACACTTGTATGACATGCGTGGTCAGCGCTATGAAATTCGCGTTTTCTTTATTTTACAGGCACAAAAAAAGGCGCAACAAGTGCGCCTTTTTTATCAACTAACCAGAGATTAGCTGTTAACAGAATCTTTCAAAGCCTTACCCGCTTTGAAGTTAACGCTGTTTGATGCTGCGATTTGGATCTCCGCACCAGTTTGTGGGTTGCGGCCAGTACGGGCAGCGCGGTGGCTTTGGCTAAAAGTACCGAAGCCAATCAAAGTAACGCTTTCATCGCGGCTCAAGGCGTTGGTGATTTGCTCAACAATGGCAGATACAGCTGCGTCTGCTTTTTCTTTGGTCAAATCGGCCTGGGCAGCCACGGCGGCTACTAAGTCTGCTTTATTCATGATGGATTTCCTTCGAAGAATGGTCGTTTGTAATTATTCGGCGTGCCTTTTTCAGCCGCCTGTAAATTTGAGCTGCTAGAATGCCAGCTTCTGATGACTTTAGCCTAGGGTTTTTTCACCTTGCCAACTATTTCACATTTCAGGCGCCAATTGCGCTGGTCCGTTAACCCTAGCTTATCATCGCCCCTACATCCTAGTACACGTTTGCGATCCTGGCTGCTGGATAATGGCTCGCTGACCGCAAAATTATTAAAACTCAGCCAGGGGGACTTCCGGGTAGAGGTGTTGCGCCAGCTGAATGCTCGCGCCAGCCTTAGCGAAGCTCAGGCTTTAGGAATCAATCCGCACCAAATCTGCCTGATTCGCGAGGTAATTTTACGCGGCCATAACCAACCTTGGGTGTTTGCCCGCAGCGTTTTGCCCTTGAGCAGCCTTACGGGCAACCTACGCCATTTACGTAAGCAGGGAAATCGTCCTTTAGGGGCTTTTTTGTTTAGTCAGCCACACTTAAAACGCAGCCCCATTGCCCTAAGCTTGATAAGCCGCCATCATGCCTATGTGCCTGAAAAACTGGTGGGCGACGCCCAGATTTGGGGTAGGCGCTCAATTTTTTCCCTGAGCGACAAGCCACTTTTGGTTAGCGAAGTTTTCCTGCCGGGCTTTCCCGGCGAATAAATACCAGCACTGATAAACTTAACACCTGATAGCCGGACGACCGCCTATCTTGTAACTGATTCGGGACGACCCTTTTTCAAATTGACGAGGGTTCCTATGAGTTGGATATTATTGGTATTGGCTGGCCTGCTGGAAATTGTATGGGCAGTAGGCCTGAAATATACCGAAGGCTTTACCCGGTTTTGGCCGACAATAATTACAGTGACGGCAATGTTAGTCAGCTTGGCGATGCTAGGCGTAGTCATGAAAACCCTACCCGCCAGTACCGCTTACGCCGTATGGATGGGGATTGGCGTGTTGGGCACTGCCATTCTCGGCATTATGATGCTCAACGAACCAGCCACCTTTGGGCGTTTATTTAGCATTAGCTTAATTCTTGCGGGAGTGATTGGCCTAAAGCTGACAACTTCTACCTAAACTTTGTTAAGCCGACACGCTTGCGCGAGGCAGTTTTACTGATAGGTACAGCTCTTTTATGACCACGGATAAACCTACAACGGCAGATTCACCGGTTAAGCAATCTGCCGCGGAGACTGCACCTTCAACGACAGCCAAGACACCAGCCCCAAAAACAGCGGCTCCTAAAAAAGCCGCAGCTCAAAAAGCATCCTCAGGCCAGGCAAAACCTGCTGCCACCAAAGCGGCTCAGCCTAAGCCAGTTGGAGCAAAAGTGGGGGGCGAAAAAAAGAAGCCTGCCGCCGCTACAAACCAAACAGCACCGGTGATCAAACCCGCAGTTGAAAAAGTGGCCTCAGCGCAGCCTTCAAATACTGCCAAGCCTCAGCCGGTTGCAACAGCAGTTAAGCCCAACGAAGCCTCTACCACCCCCAAAGCGGCTTCTTCCAAACCAGCCGCTACCAAAACTGCCAAGAAGCCAGCCGCCAAACCTGTACAACAAACTGACGCTAATACGACTCAGCCGACGCCACCCTTAAAAACCGATATTCCTGCACCTGCACCTGCACCTGCACCTGCACCTGCACCTGCACCTGCACCTGCACCTAAAAAGTCTGCGCCGCACGCCCGCAAACGCAAGCCTCTACCGCCAGCGGTTCAAGGGATTGCCAAACGCCTGCCGCATTTCATGCAGCTGATGCGCTTGGATAAACCTATCGGCATTTTGCTATTGCTTTGGCCAACACTCTGGGCACTGTGGCTTGCCGCTAATGGTGTTCCGTCCATCAAAAACCTGGTCATCTTCTGCCTGGGCGTGGTGATCATGAGATCTGCAGGCTGTGTCATCAACGATTTCGCCGACCGCAAAATTGACGGACGAGTCGCGCGCACTCAGGGCCGTCCGCTGGCAACCGGGGTTATTTCCAGCCGCGAGGCCATTATTCTGTTTGTGACTCTATGTTTGATCGCCTTTGGCCTAGTGTTACTCACAGATCCACTTACGATAAAACTCTCGGTTGGTGGTTTGCTGCTCGCCTTCAGCTACCCCTTTATGAAACGCCACACACATTTGCCACAAGTCGTGCTGGGCGCGGCTTTCGCATGGGGAATCCCCATGGCTTATGCTGCCGAGACAGGCGCACTGGATAAAAACATGTGGTTAATCTACCTCGCCGTCGTACTTTGGACGGTGGTTTACGATACGTTTTATGCCATGGTCGACCGCGATGACGATTTGAAAATCGGCGTGAAATCTACGGCGATTTTGTTTGGTGAGCAGGATCGCGTTATCACTGGCGCGCTGCAAATTATGGTGCTTTACGCACTGGTTTTAGTGGGTAAAGCTTATACGCTGGGCTGGGTGTTTCACCTTGGGCTTGTAGTCGCAGCGGGGCTATTTGCCTATCAACAATGGCTAATCCGTTTTCGCGAACGCAAAGCCTGTTTCACTGCATTCCTCAATAACAATTGGGTTGGCGCCGCTATTTTTATAGGAATTGCAGCAGATCTAGCGCTCAAATAATCAATATAAACCTGCGTCGGGATTCTGCATCACCATCTCTTTCTCGAAACAATCTGCTAATGCTATAGCCTGGCCGATTTAGTAACCTTTCTTAGCTTTTCGCCGCTATGATAGCGCTGTCATTGATTGTAGAATCGCAGCGCATTCATTCTAAAAAGGTAGTCTCTCCATGATAAAAGTCTTACGCAGTACCGCTTTCTTTCTAAGCCTTCTAACTTTCGCCACAACCTCTTTTGCAGCTGACAAGGCTAAACCCGACAAGGACGGCTGGACCTATCTGTTTGATAAAAACATGACTCAATGGACAACTTACCTGGGCATTCCCCGTGCAGAAACAAAAGTCACCGGCATTCCCAAAGATGAAAAAGGAAACTACACACAAGCCGTAGGCTTCAACAAAGATGAACGCGGCGTGTTTACCACTAGCATCGTGGACGGTGAACCCGTATTGCATGTAACCGGCGAGATTTACGGCAGCGTGCACACCAAGCAGGAATTTGAAAACTATCACTTGGTTGTGCAATTTAAATGGGGCACGCAAAAGTGGCCACCGCGCCTGACTGAGCCGCTGGATACCGGCATTCTCTACCACGTCATTGGTGACCACGGCGTGGATTACTGGAAGGCTTGGGCGCTCTCGCAAGAGTTCCAAATCATGGAACACAACACCGGTGACTGGTGGCAAATTGCCGGCTCGCAAATTGATATCCGCTGCGAAAAAACACCCGCCGAAACCGTACCGGTTTACAACCCAAAAGCACCACTGGTTAGCTACGGCCCGGGCGGCGCAGGTATTACTTGTATGCGCGGCAAAGATGCGGAAAAACCCAACGGCGAATGGAATACCCTTGAACTCATCACCTTCGGCGATAAGAGTTTGCACATAGTAAACGGACAGGTTGTGATGGCGCTGTCCAATTCGCGTTACACCAAAGACGGTAAAGTTATCCCTCTTACCAAAGGCAAAATTCTTTTGCAAAGCGAAGCGGGCGAAGCTTTCTTTAAAGGTGTGAAGATCAAACCGATTAAGGGAATTCCGGCGGAATATCAGTCTTACTTTTAATACCGCAAATCCTTGGGTTTTCCACACAAAGGCACTGTAAGATCTCCCGCTTACAGTGCCCTTAAAGGAGTTAGCATCATGACCAAGGCATTCACCTCTCCGCTACACAAATACCTGATCAAACTCCCCGAAGCCACACTCGACTACCCCTTTGGTCCCGAAGCCGCTGTCTATCGCGTGGAAGGGAAAATATTTGCTATAGCATCGGCAGGAAGCATCAACCTCAAATGCGACCCCGAACATGCGCAGGAATTACGCGCTGTTTTCACCGAAGTCACCCCTGGCTACCACATGAATAAAAAGCACTGGAACACGTTGGACTTAACCGGCGATTTACCCAAGAGCGAAATCCATCGCCAAATTGATCACTCTTACGATTTGATTGTGAAGAAACTGCCCAAAGCGACCAAGCAACGCTTGAGGATCTTGCATGAACGATTGGCGTGGTTGAAATAATTCAAACGCAAGATTTTTATTTCACCTAATCTTTATTCAGCTGCCAGCCAGTTACGCTTGGCTATGTTAAACGGACAGCAACCGAGCAGCCCGGTGAAATGTAAATGTGTGTCGCCAAAGCCGCTCAACATTCACGTTAAAACAAGGAAAACTTCGATGAAAAAGCAGCGTGTTTTACTTCTGGCGATTCCAATCATTTGGGCAGCTTGCGCCATTTCCTGTTCCAGCAGCGACAAGAAAAAAGAACCCACAGTATCCTCGTCTTCACAAGTAGAAGAAATACGAGTTACAGGCGCAAAAGCCACACGCAAAATTGAACGCGAAGCCAAAATGGCGACACCTGCGCCTACTCCAATAGCCTATGCACCAAGTCAGATACAAGCTGTAAGAAAAATGTCTGAAATAGCTTCACCTCCTCCACCGCAAAACACCGAAAACTATCAACACAAAGAAGAAAGCCCGATCAAAGTTACCGCTAAAGAACCCGTTTCTACGTTCAGCATTGATGTAGATACTGGCGCTTACGCCAACGTGCGCCGCTTCTTAAACCAGGGTCAATTACCACCGAAAGATGCAGTACGCATTGAAGAGTTGATTAACTATTTCCCTTACGCAAAAGTCACCAAAAAAGGTGCGCATCCGTTTGGTGTTGATACCGAGGTTGCACCCGCGCCCTGGAATGCTGATCACCAATTGTTACGTGTGCGCATTCAGGCGATGGATACCAAAACGGTTTCATTGCCCGCATCTAATTTAGTGTTTTTAGTAGATGTGTCTGGCTCAATGAGTTCGCCTGACAAACTCCCGCTAGTAAAAAATACGCTCAAAATGTTGACGAAAAAATTGCGCGCACAAGATCGTATTTCGCTTGTTGTTTACGCAGGCAGAACGCAAGTTGAACTTGAACCTACAGCAGGCAATGAGCACGATAAAATTCTCGCGGCTATCGACAAGCTTGAAGCGGCCGGTTCAACCGCTGGCGAATCTGCAATGAAACTCGCATACCAAATGGCACGCCGCAGTTATATTCCTGACGGTATCAATCGCATTTTAATGGCAACTGATGGCGATTTTAATGTGGGCATCAGCAACATCGACCAACTGAAAGATATGGTTGCCGCTGAACGTAAAACCGGAATTTCATTAACCACGCTCGGATTTGGCCAAGGCAATTACAACGAATATTTAATGGAGCAATTAGCAGATGTTGGCAATGGCAATTACGCCTACATAGATTCTGCCGATGAAGGCCGCAAAGTGTTGATTGAAGAAATGGCATCCACATTTAATACAGTGGCTGCGGATGTGAAAATACAAATTGAATTCAATCCCGCACAAATTTCTGAATATCGTTTAATCGGTTACGAAAACCGCGCGCTTAACGAGCAGGATTTCAACAACGATAAAATCGATGCCGGTGAAATTGGTGCAGGTAAAACTGTTACAGCGATTTATGAATTAACACCTGTGGGCAAACCAACCTTGATTGATCCACATCGTTACGAAAAAGCCGCTGACACCAAAGCTGCAAAAAGCAACGAATTTGGTTTCTTGCGCATTCGCTACAAAAAACCTGATGCAGACAAAAGCATTTTGCTGGAAGAACCATTGCTCATTAGCAACAACAAAACCAGCCTCGATAAAAGCAGCGAAGATTTTCGCTTCGCAGTCAGCGTCGCCGGTTTTGGCCAGCTGTTAAAAGACAACAGCTACATGAACAACTACGGTTTTGATCAAGTTATCGCACTGGCAAAATCTGGTGAAGGCAGTGATGAAGGTTGCTACCGCGCTGAATTTATTCGCTTGATAAAAACAGCAAAAGAATTATCCACACAAACGCCAGCAAAAAAGGCAGAATGACCTTTTGCTTCCATAACTGATTTTTAAAGTAAGGATATTTATGAGTTTGTTGATTCGTTTTTCGTTGGCAACATTGTGTTTGTGTGCAGCAATGCAAACGTCCGCGCGTGAAATTGCACTGACGTTTGACGATGCGCCCTTGGGGGACAGCGCACTCATGACGGGCGCGGAACGCACCAACAAGCTCATAAAATTTTTGCAGGATGCCAAGGTTCCCGATGCACTTTTTTTCGTCACAACCAACAATATTACCGAGCAAAACAAAAACCGCCTTCATCAATACACGCAAGCGGGTTTTCATCTCGCCAATCACAGCCACAGCCATTCGTCGGCAGCCAAATTGGGCGTGAATGATTATTTGAGTGATGCCTACAAAGCACATCTCATTCTCAAAGATTTTGATAATCGCCTGCCTTTTCATCGTTTTCCCTATTTGAATTACGGTGCGGATGCTAGCGCGGTTGAAAAGTTGCAAGCCGGTTTGGGCGAATTGGGTTACAAGGATGGCTATGTGACCGTGGATAATTTTGATTGGGCGATCAGCGGAATTTTGGCCAAGGCTGCGGAAGAAAAGAAAACTATCGACTACAAAAAAGCCAGCGCGCTTTATGTAGACACTCTGGAGCAATCAATTGAGTTTTACGATGCTATCGCCCAAAAAACCTTAAAGCGCTCCCCACGACATGTACTTTTACTTCATGAAAATGATGCTGCCACACTTTTCTTACCTGATTTAATTGCGCGTTTGCGCAGCAAAGGTTGGAAAATTATTTCTCCGCAAGATGCGTACAAAGACCCCATCGCCAAACAAAAGGTTTTTCACAAACAGGGTAGGGTTGCAGGCATCGCAGCGAATAAAGGAGTTCCCGAAACTGATTTGCGCCATGAATCAGAAAATATGGAATATTTAGAAGCTTTGTTTAAAGCGCGGAAAGTGTTTGAGTAATTTGTTGAAAACCGTATCGCTCACACTGAGTTAATCGAAGATTTAAATTTCGACAAATTCAGTGTGCGCGG
The DNA here is from genome assembly GCF_014652535.1 of Cellvibrio zantedeschiae. Taxonomy (NCBI): domain Bacteria; kingdom Pseudomonadati; phylum Pseudomonadota; class Gammaproteobacteria; order Cellvibrionales; family Cellvibrionaceae; genus Cellvibrio; species Cellvibrio zantedeschiae. Next base: position 54,627 of record NZ_BMYZ01000005.1, read on the forward strand.
AAATAGCAATTCTCTTAAGGCTTTTTGTTCGTCAAATTATCTTTAAACCAAGCCACCAATTCATCCTGCATTTCTTTGCGATGATTTCCAATCGAATGGTTATCGCCTTCATAAATAACAAGCTTGTGCGGATGCTTAAGCTCGGTAAGTTTTTTATCCATTGCTTTTGCGTTGGCTACATCAACCCGCTCGTCGTTACCACCGTGCAACAACAAAATGTGTGTGGATTTGGGAATTTTATCTGCCCATAAAAGCGCCGAGCGCTCTGCTAAAGCCTGTTCTTTTTGGATGGCATAGTTAGGAATTCGGTCTTTGTAGACATTTTCCATTTCTGCCCGAAATTTTAATTCCGCCGCGAGATCAACCACTCCACCAGCCACGGCTATGGCCGAAATTTTAGGTGATTGTTTGGCCGCCATATAGGTCATCATGCTGCCACGGCTAAAACCATACATGCCGATTTTCTTGCTATCTACCTGCGGGAATGCACCTGCCAACTCCACCAGTTTGAGTACATCGCTCAGGTCTTTACCGCCAAACTCATCCTCACCTGAATTGGGAATGCCTTTGATAAACCCACGGTATTGGCTGCCAATCACTACAAACCCCTGCTCAGCCATGGGGAAGAAATTCATCATAATGTAGCCAAATACCGAAGCGCCGAAATCGCCATTGCCGCCACGGTTAAAAATCAGCAGGGGTAGTTTGGGTTGTTTAGCAGAGGCCTTGTCCTGTGTTGCGACAGGTTTGGGTGCAACATAAAAGCCGCGAACCAAAATGCCATCCACCAAATAATCAAAGTTTTCACATACTACGGCGCTTTGATAATGCTCAAACATCTTGCGCAAACCCTCTTCCACCTGTTTGTTTTCAGGTTTAGCCATGCGCTCGGCGGCGCCGGGTTTATGTTGGGCGAGGAACGCTCGCCAGCTATCAAAGCTTGCAAAAGGCCCGCTAAAGCAGGAGTTCACATTGAGGAAGTTTTTATCGGTGAGTTCGATCGCAGAGGCAGGCAGGGCGAAGCAATAGCAAGCAAGGCAAAATGTCAGTAGTTTTTTCATATCCAGATGTTCCTTGTTATTTAAAGTCAGGTTTTGCCGATTCCAGTGGCTTTTCATTGTTATAACCGCATAGCCGAATTCATCTTAGCATCATTTTTAAACGAGACTTCATCAGCTCAAAAAAGGAACCTCGGCCGCTCAAGCCGGTATTTTCGGCAAATTTATGAAAGAAATGTGGCGCTTATCGACAAAATAAGTGCAAGTGTCACGAATGTGTAACAAACTCTTTATTAAATAGACTGCAACAATAGTTTCACAAACCAGTGAGTCTTTCAGAGCAGAACCTTATGTCAGGACGTAAAATTTTAATTGTCGATGATGAATCCGCTATTCGCGATATGTTGCGTGTAGCCTTGGAAATGGCTGAGTACGATTGTATTGAAGCCAGCAATGCGCAGGATGCCCATGCACTGATTGTGGATGAAAAGCCTGATTTGATTTTGCTCGACTGGATGATGCCCGGCACCAGCGGTATTGAACTGGCGCGCCGTTTAAAGCGCGATGAAGTGACTGCTGACATCCCGATTATCATGCTCACCGCGAAGGGTGAAGAAGACAACAAAATCCAGGGCTTGGAAGTCGGTGCCGATGATTACATCACCAAGCCGTTCTCTCCCCGTGAATTGGTTGCGCGCTTAAAAGCCGTATTGCGCCGCGCTGACCCTAAAATTTCTGGCCAACCGATTATCGTGCAAGGTCTGTGTTTAGATCCTTCCAGCCACCGCGTTACCATCCATGACCAATCACTGGATATGGGCCCGACTGAATATCGCCTGTTGGAATTTTTCCTCACTCACCAAGAGCGCGCTTATACCCGTGGCCAGTTGCTGGATCACGTTTGGGGAGGCAATGTCTATGTGGAAGAGCGTACCGTAGACGTACATATCCGTCGCTTGCGCAAAGCCCTGAGTATTGATGGCCACGAAGATCTGGTGCAGACCGTGCGCGGCACCGGCTACAGGTTCTCGACTAAAATAGAAGCTTAAGCATAATATGCGACTTCACTAAAGCAGCCCTGGCTGCTTTTTGCTCCACACTCGCGAGGCCAACCTTTTGTTTTTGACCGGTTTTAAAATTGAGCTGCGCCGCCTGCTCATTATTTTTGTAATTTGCGTTGGCTACGGCGTTCTGTTTGGCTTGCAGTGGTGGCTGTTGTTTACCGGCCTGTGCCTCTATCTCGCCTGGCTCTTTTACCAAATGTATCGCCTCAACAAATGGTTGATCAAAGGTACTGATGCGCCCCCGGAGTCGAGCGGTTTGTGGGGTGAAATCTTCGACAACATGTACAACCTGCAACGCCAGCAACAAATCGAGAAAGAAAATCTGCAAGCTGTTATTAAACGCATTCAGGAAATTACGTCTGCCTTAAAAGACGGCATCATCATTTTGGATTGGCGCGGCCATCTGGATTTTTGGAATCCTGCTGCGCAACGCATGATTGGTTTCCGCACTAAAGACCAGGGCTTATCGGTCATCAATTTTATTCGCGATCCTAAATTCGTTCACTACTTTGAAACGGGCGATTACGCGGAGCCTTTGGATTTACCTTCGCCACGCCACCCCAATAAGCAATTGCAAATCCAGATTACGCGCTTCGGGCAACAAGAGCGTTTGATTGTGATTCGCGATATCACGCAAGTGCACAACCTTGAGCAAATGCGTCAGGATTTCGTGGCCAATGTTTCGCACGAATTGCGTACACCGCTTACGGTAATCAATGGTTACATTGAAACCATTTCTGATAACAACAGCATGCCCGCGTGGGATAAACCTTTGCAGCAAATTTTGCAGCAAGGCAAACGCATGTCGCTATTGATTAACGACTTGCTCGTTTTATCAAAATTGGAAACCACCGAGGCAGGGCACAATCAAAAAGAATTGGAGATGGAACCGCTGTTAATTTCCATCAAAAACGAAGCAGAAGCTTTGGGCAATGAAAAGCAACAAACCATTCGTTTGCAATGTGACCAGGCGATTAGCATTCACGCCAACGAAAAAGAAATTCACAGCGCCTTCTCTAACCTTGCGATCAATGCCGTGAAATACACACCAGAAAATGGTGTGATTGATTTGCGTGCATGGAAAGACAATTTACATATCTATTTTTCGGTTACCGATAATGGCCCCGGCATCGATAGTAAACATTTACCACGTTTAACCGAACGCTTTTACCGCGTAGACGCCAGTCGTAACAGTGCCACCGGCGGCACAGGCTTGGGCTTGGCCATTGTTAAACACGTCCTCCTGCGTCATGACGGCGAATTAAAAATCACCAGCGAACTGGGCAAAGGCAGTACTTTTACCTGCGTGTTGCCTTTGCATCACCATTAACACAGACTAGACTCCTTAAAATCCCGGCAGTCAAACATTTTCGTTAGCGCGCATAGTGCAACCTAAATTGCATTTAAAACGTCTAACGAAAATCTATTTGATGACTAGCGATATTTTCTAGCCAATATCCAACTGGGAATACAACGAACACAAGGAGTTTTGATTGTGAAATTTATTCTATTAATCCTTACCCTAAGCGCAGGTCTGCTACTTACCGCCTGCACCGACGCCAAACAAACCCGTTGCATGCCTGTAGTGGTTGCCTATCCAACCTGGTCAGCCAATCAATTGCCACTTGAATCAATTCCCTGGCATAAATTTACCCACATCACATTGACCTTTGCACTACCCAATGCATATGGCAGTTTGCAAACAACTGATGTGGATAAAATTATTGGTCCGATTGTTAAAGCAGCACATGAAAAAAACAAAAAAGTATTTATATCCATTGGCGGAGCGGTTGGATATGGCGATGCATTCCAAAAAATTGCTGCCGATAAAGAGCGCCTAAAATTATTTACACAAAATGTAAAAGCTTATGTAGCTGCAAATCACATCGACGGTGTTGATATAGATTGGGAATATTGGACAAAACAAGCCGCGCACAAACAAGGTGGCAATGATCCAGTTGAAAGCCGTTTGCTCGTAGAATTACTTGCAGCCTTACGCGCAGAGCTTCCCAAAGATATCACACTGACGACAGATATTTTTGCGGGCTATTGGTATGGCGAACAATACTTACCCGAAATTCAAGAGCATGTCGATTATCTTGCATTAATGGCTTACGATTTTACCGGCGCATGGGAATCATCACCCGTAAAACACCACGCCGATTATTCCACGTTTAAAAATAGTATTGATTTTTTTGTAGACAGAGGATTTAAAAAAGAAAAGTTGCTCGTCGGTTTCCCGGCCTACGGTATTGAGTTTATCGGCGGAAAAAATACGCAGATTAATAAAGACTATGCGCACAAACAAATAGTCGAAAAAATCAAACAACAGCAGGGCAATATTAATTCTGGAAAAATTGGCAATCTATATTTCGAAACGCCGGAACTTGTTAAGAAAAAAGCCCAATATATCCTCAACCAACAGCTGGCGGGAACATTCCTGTTTGAATTAACGCAAGATACGCTGGATAATGACACCAGCTTGCTCAGCGCCAGTAATCAAGTAATCTCACCCAATTTTTGCGCAACGCAATAGCTTTGGCAAACTCAGTAATTTCGGTACCTTTTCATGACCAGTACACCGCTCTACGGATTTTCTGACAACTCCTTTAAAGCCGCCGGTGAGGAAGCGGGAATCCGTAAATTGGTAGATGATTTTTATCACTTTATGGATGAGTTACCAGAAGCAGCCGTGATTCGTGCCATGCATAAACAAGACCTCACTGAATCGCGCGATAAGCTCACTTTATTTTTATGCGGTTGGATGGGTGGCCCCAAGCTTTATCACGACAAATACGGCGGCATCAATATTCCGCGTGATCATTCACACCTTGTTGTCACCGAGGCCGAGCGCGATGCCTGGCTGTTATGCATGCAACGCGCAATTGGACAGCAAAACTACACACCGGAATTTGGTGACTATTTATTGACACAATTGCGCATTCCCGCCGAGCGCATCTTTAGTGTCGCCAAAAAACCGCAATAAAAATTTTCCAGCCAGCGCATATCTATTAATTCGTGCAAAACAAACTAGTTTTTTGCACATTGCGACAACTCATTACAGGTTAAAATAAAGCCTTACTGAGCTTTTCTACATATCTTCATGAGTCCATCTCCTATTTATGAATAAATCTCCCTGGCTCATGATTTTGCTGGCAGCTACGGTTGCTATCACGCCTCTTGCAGTGGATATGTATTTACCTGCCATGCCAGTTATTGCGCAGGATTTACAAACTCATATTGGTACTGTGCAGCAATCGCTCAGTATTTTTTTAGCCGCTTACGGCGGTGGAATGCTGTTGTTTGGCCCCTTGGCCGACAAATGGGGGCGCAGGCCTTTAGCTCTTTTCGGTATAGGCGGCTTTGCGCTTGCCAGTCTTTTTTTAACCTTTGCTAATAGTATTGAAAGTTTTTTAATCGGTCGTGCGCTGCAAGCATTTTGCGGTGCGGCAGCAACGGTCATTGTGCCGGGAATTATTCGTCATCTTTATCAAGAGCATACCGCCAAAGGTATGTCCTACATGTCATTGATTATGATGCTCGCGCCTTTGTTGGCACCGAGTATTGGCAGTGGGATTTTATTTTTCAGTAAATGGCATGTGATTTTTCTGGTGATCTTTGCTTACGCAGCCATCCTGCTATTTTTTATTTGGAAATTTTTACCGGAACCACCGCGCTCGAGCACAGCGAATACGATTAGCTTTTTCTCAGGCTATAAAACGGTTTTTTCACGACGGGAAGTTCGCCCGTTAATTACCACTATCGTTTTTTCTTCTTTCAGTTTTTTTTGTTACCTCACGGCAATTCCGTTTGTATATATAAAATATTTTGGCGCTAGCGAACAACTTTTCGGTTTGCTATTTGCGGTGAATATTATTTTGTTGATGACATCCAACTTTATTAATAGCCGCTATGTCACTCGCTATGGATCACCGCATATGGTGCGCATGGCGCTGCGAGCCGCTATAGTTTTTTCATTACTGCTATGCACAGTAAACGTCTTGCAACTTGGCTTGGTATTTACAGTGATAACACTGGCACCCTTAATGGGTTGCCTGACCATGATTAGCACCAATACCGATGCCATGATCTTGCTTAAATTCCCTGATCATTCCGGCACCGCCAGTGCCGTTACCGGTACATTGCGCTACGGTTGCGGTGCCTTGGCCGGCCCTATGCTCGCACTTACCTTTACGGGCACCCCCATTCCGTTTACGTTACTAATGTTCTGCGGAGTTATTGGAATTGGCGCTTGCCAATATTGGATACTTAAATCGCAACGCAACCAAATGCTGGAAAAATGAGGCAGGGTGCTTAAGCCTGAATAAAACCCGTGGATTCTTTTTGAGTAAGTGGCATTATGTCTAACACAGATATACACCGCTGAATCAAAAGGACTCCCATGATAAAAACATCCGGCACATACCATCTTTTAATTCTGGCGTTAGTAGTAAGCGTCAGCGCCTGCAGCACACAAGACAAAAAATCAAAAAAGGATTCGCCTGATGTGCCACAACAAATTGGTGCCGCTGTAACAGCACCTTTAAATGATTTGAACCTGATTCAAACAGCTATTCCCGAAGTATTGCGCAGTGCGCAGAAAAATCCCTACGCAGTACCCTCTAATAACAGTTGCGATAGTATCGGCAAAGAAATCAGTGCACTGAATGAAGTACTGGGTGCCGATTTGGATACACCTGTCATCAAAAAAAGTGAAGGCTTATTAGAGCGCAACCTGGTTTCCGAATCCGTTTCCAGCATTCGCAGAACCACCGAGTCAGTTGTGCCTTTCCGTAATTGGGTGCGCAAATTATCTGGCGCAGAACGTAAATCCAACGCGGTAAAATCAGCGATCACCGCTGGCAGTATTCGCCGCGCATATTTAAAAGGTTATGGGCAAGCGAATAAATGCCCGGCGCCCGCAGCGCCCCAAGTGATTGCAGTACAACATTAATAAGAGCCACCATGAACGAACAGAACAAAGATCCATTACACGGGCTTACACTGGAAAAAATTGTCACTCAGTTGGCTGAGCACTACGGCTGGGAGGAATTGGGAAACCGGATTAATATCCGCTGCTTCAAGTCTGACCCCAGCGTTAAATCCAGTTTGAAATTTTTGCGCAAAACACCTTGGGCAAGAACTAAGGTAGAACAACTTTATCTCAATACTTTTTAACATTTAAATGGCCACATTCTTTTAACCCTCATTGCGGTGATAGTGAAAGCGCCCAAATATATACTGACGAATTGTGGTCATTGTGCTGAAATGAAAAAGCACAGCGTTGTTAACATTACTAAGGACATGGTTTATATAAAAATGCTTCCGACTTTAAACGAAATTGAACAAGCCGCTGAAATTGTTTACTCGGCAATGCCACCCACACCGCAATATTGCTGGCCATTGCTGAGCGAAAAACTTGGCGCAGAGGTTTGGGTAAAACACGAAAACCATACGCCTACTGGTGCATTTAAAATTCGCGGCGGCTTGGTGTATTTTGCTGCCTTAAGCGCAGAGCAAAAAAATATAACCGGTGTTATTTCCGCCACACGTGGCAATCATGGTCAATCTGTTGGCCTTGCTGCAAAGCGCTATGGCATTCCGGCCACAATTGTTGTTCCCCACGGCAACAGCAAAGAAAAAAATGCTGCCATGCGGGCGCTCGGCGTCAATCTTATTGAATTCGGTAACGACTTTCAGGAATCAAAAGAATATGCCGAAAAACTGGCGCAAGAAAATTCCTTGCATATGGTGCAGTCCTTTCATCGTCTTTTAGTGGCGGGGGTTGCGACTTATTGTTTGGAGTTATTCCGCGCCGTTGCAAATATTGATATTGTTTATGTTCCTATCGGCCTTGGATCAGGCGTTGCTGCTATGCTGGCAGCTCGCAATGCGCTCGGGTTAAAAACAGAAGTTGTAGGTGTAGTTTCCGCACATGCACGCGCCTACGCTGAATCTTTTATCCAAAAGCAATTTGTAGAATCACCTGTAACTACGCGCATTGCCGATGGTATGGCCTGTCGCACACCCAACCCGGACGCGCTGGATATTATTTGCAATCAAGTTGACCGCATTGTCGAAGTGACCGATGCTGAAATTGCTACAGCCATCCAAACCATTTTCGAATGCACACACAATATTAGCGAAGGTGCGGGCGCCGCAGCTATGGCAGCTGCATTACAGGAAAAGCAGCGCAATCTTGGCCGTAAGATTGCTGTGGTGCTTACCGGTGGAAATATTGATCGCGACCTTTTTATAGATGCACTTAACAATAAAACCTAAAGTTTAACTCGCAACAACAAAAAAAGAGGGGGAAACGATGAAAGACCTGACATCAAAAATAATTGCACTTTTACTATCTATCGCGTTTAGCTTCGCTCATGCCGAAGTTTACTCCTGGGTAGATAAAGAGGGTAAAAAACATTTCGGACAGGAGGTCCCTAAAGAATACGCCAACCAAAGCAAAGTGCTTGACGTGAAAGAAGTAAACAGTATGGATGCGACTAAGGTCACTCCCGCCGCCCCACAAAGAAAAACTTATACACAGCAACCCGCAAACCCATTACCCACGCAACAAGATGATTACACCCCAAACTTGACTAAGTGCGAACAGCAAAAACTGGCGTATGAAAACAGCGTGAAATGTTATGCACGTTGTAGAAATTCAGATGCCCGCGCAGCCGGTGTCAATAATGTTGCAGCCTGCAATTGTGTAGATGCAAAAAAGCCCAACTGTTAGTTGGGCTAAAACTGCAAGACAATTTAAGCGAATAAAACTAATTTCAGCGCGAAAAACTATTCCTCCAAGCAGATAACAACGGCCGCATGATAAGCCTTCCAATACACGGGTATCACGTAAGAGCGTAAATTTTTGGGTAAATGGATTTGATCTGGCGCGCCTTCAATCATGGCGGGTACTGAAATCATAAATTCGTGACCAAAAGTGCTGCGTGCATTTCCTGAAATCGTATTAGCAACTTCTCCCACTAAATCAAATAGGTATTCGTTAGTCGTTTCGGTTTCGCCAATACTGAGTAGTAAATGTTTCAACAAAATACGTGGCGCAGTGAAATAAACACAGCCGCGATAGGGACCGGAAATTCCAATGATGCCTGTTACATCATAAGCCGCAGGGTTATCATTCTCCACAAGATAGGGTGTGCCTACTTTTACGTTTTTGTCGTTAGTGTGCTCAAAAAACCGCACTACACCGTCAATAAATACTTGCAAGGTTTGTTCTGACATTTAATCCTCGGTCAACTCTGTAAGTGCTTCTAACAATTGCTCTTCGCTAAAAGGTTTACACAAAAACCCGCGCGCCCCTTTTTTCAAAGCTTCAATTCCTGTTGCTTTATCTGATAATGCAGAAATCACTAAAATGCTAATGTTCGGGTCTATGGCAACCAATTGTTGAATACAGGCAATACCATCCATTTCGGGCATGGTTAAATCCATAGTGACCACTCGCGGCCTTAGTTTTTGAAAAAGCTCCAGAGCCTCCACACCATTTGCAGCAGAACCCACAACATTAAATTTGTCAGAATCATTACAACGTTCTATTTTGCGACGAATAATATTTGAATCATCGACAATCATAAGTGATAGCATTCAGGGCTCCCCATTAACATTAAATTAAGCAGCGAGTCCTTCACGCGCAGGAATAATCGGCAAGGTAATAACAAAACGACAATGGCGACCGCGGCGACTTGAAACTGTGATTTTTCCGCGATGTTCCAATACATGATTCATCACTGCTTCCATACCAACACCTCGTCCGGCGTCTTTGGAGATTTCTTTTGCGGTTGAAAAGCCTTCGTGGAAAATCAGTGCGAGTAAATGTTTGTTGCCCCAGGATTCAATTTCATCTTCATCCCAGCGCCCGGATTCAATTGCTTTCTCGCGAATAGCGTTGTAGTCCAAACCATTGCCGTCATCCATCACCGTAATTTCCATTTCCTCGTCGGAGATTTTTGCCATGCGTAAATCAATTCGGCCTTCAAGAGGTTTTTCAGTGAGCTCACGATCTTCTGGCGATTCAATCCCATGGGTGACCGCATTACGCAAAAGCTGTACACAGATTTCTTTCACTTGCTGCGCATATTCGGAATCCAGCGCTATGTCGTTCAGACCGCTGGAAACAAATCGCACAAGTTTGCCATTGCGTTGAGCAATATTTTGTACAAAGTCTCCTAAGTGACTCCAGCCATCTTGCTGACGATTACCAAGAATTTTTTTCTCAGATGCAGATGCGGAAGCTTTGCTGGTGTAGTGACCAAAGAGCGCTAACTTTTCCGTTAATTGTTGTACTTGCTGGGTGTAGCTAATGAGATTTTCCAACTGTACCGTCAAAGGCAAATAATCATTTCCGGTAATGTCGTGCTTATTACGTATGTCCTGCAAGGTGTCTTCAATAGCGTGTGCCTGGTTTTCAAAATATTCCAATTTCAAGGAAGCGGCTTCACCTTTGAAGTTATGAATTTCCCTAAAAATATTAATAGCCTTTTCTTTTACTAACTGCGTGGTTTTCGCAGGTTGGCGCAGAATATTATTTATCTTGTTGTAACAGTTGTAGCTGTTAGTGATGAATTCTTGCAGTAACGATGGATGGGTATGCAACAAACTCGTTAATAATTCAATTTGCGATTCGCTATGTTTACGGCTCTCTACCAAGGCTTTTTCCAAACGGACTTTTTCTGTGACATCTTGCACGGTTACAAGCACATGAGAAATAACGCCATCTTGCTGCGCACGCGCAAAACTGAATTGCAAATGTTTGGTTAAGAAGCCCCCGCTAGCTTGCGCTATATTAACTTCGATTAAATTCAGCGGATTTAAATCACCAATCAATTTTTCCTTAATTTTCTTATCAAATAAAAGTTCAATAAATCCCCGGCTCGTCTCGGCATCTTTTTCACTGATCATATTCTCCAATAAAGATTGAAAATTCTGCCCTGCAATTTCGCTTACACCCAATATTTCTACAAGATGTTTGGAGTGCTGGTTTCCTATGATCATATTTTCATCCACCAGAAATAAACCCTCGTTAACGGTTTGTAAAATTTCTGTGGTCTCTTGACGTGCCTGTTCCAGCACCAAATCGCTATCGCGCAGCTGACGTAAAAAGTGCAGCATAATAAACAGAAAGTTGAGAATAGCCAGACTGATGCCTACGGTTTGAATGACACGCAAGCGGGATGCTTTGGACGAGGCAACATTCTCTAGATTGATCGTTAAATCATTCATATAGCCAAGCAAAACAATATTTTTTGCTTTAGCTTGGGCGAGTGCGTTAGCCAAACTTTCGGTATAGTCACGTTTTTCATCGATATCAGATAGCAAACTATCTACACCTAATTTGTAGGGCAGCCATACATCCGCCGCCGCTTTCAAGGTGGCTTGACCAGCTTGGGAATTTACTTGCGGCAATACAATTAATTCTTTGTTGGCGTTATGCGTTTCACCGCCCTGGGTAAAGGCGACCAAAGTTTCATCAAAAAGATTTTTACTGGTTTTTAACTCTGATGCAGCAGCATTAAACTCTTTTGATTCGCTTGATTCGCTGCTCAATGCATACAGTGATTTTGCCATGCGCTGGCTCAACATACGTTGGCGGCCCGCCAGGTTGATACCAATAGCATCTTCAGAGATTTCAAAGGAAACGTAGAAGTTGAGGATCATTACCGAGGCGTCGAGCAAAATAAACAGTGCTACCGAAATTAAAATTCCGCGATACTTTTTACCAAAGCTTTCGCCATAATTAAAATTTAATTTCCCTGGAATAAGCTTGCCCATAGTTCACCCGTGCGAATAACACTTTGTGTTGGTCAGTTTGGTTTCAAAAAATTTCGTGCAGGGAGGACATAGCGAAACTCATGCCAAGCATTAAAAATCAGGGCTTGAGAATAAAAATGAAATAAAATGGGGCAGGATTTTGCTAAAAGTTTGCGGGAACTACAGATAAGCCTATAAATTTCTGCACCAATTTATTTGTTTTGGTGCAGAAATTTTTGCGTTATGCGCCTTTATGGCACTGAGATTTGTGCGTTGTGTTTACTCTTCTTGCAACTGCATGGCCCACATTTGTGCATAACGGCCTTGCTGGCCCAGCAACTCCAAATGCGTTCCCTGTTCTGCAACAGTACCGTTGTCGAGCACAATAATTTTATCCGCATCAACAACAGTAGATAACCTGTGAGCGATCACCAAAGTCGTTCTTCCTGCTGCCACTTCGCGCATGGCATCAACAATTGCCGCTTCTGAATGTGAGTCCAATGCTGAGGTTGCTTCGTCAAAAATCAAAATAGGAGAATTTTTTAAGAGCACGCGCGCAATAGCGATTCGCTGCTTTTCTCCGCCAGAAACTTTAAGGCCCCGCTCACCTACCAGGGTTTTATCGCCCTCAGGCAAACTGGCAATAAAGTTTTCCAAATGCGCCATTCTTATTGCACGATTAATATCTTCATCACTCGCCTGCGGATTGCCGTATGCAATATTTTCGCGAATGCTGGTGTTAAAAAGCACCGTATCCTGCGGCACAATTGCAATAGCTTTGCGCAGCGATTCCTGTGTAACCTGCTGAATATTTTGACCATCAATTTCAATGGCACCGCTGTTGATGTCGTAGAACCTGTAGAGCAAGCGCGCAACAGTGCTTTTGCCTGCGCCTGATGAACCAACTATAGCCACTTTCGTTCCCGCCCTAATAACGAGATCCAAATTTTGCAGGATGGGACGGTCGCTGTTGTAAGCAAAATTAACTTGCTTCCAATCTATATCGCCTTTAGTGACTTTTAACGCTGGGGCATTTTCCAAGTCGACAATCTTTGCATCCCGCTTTAGCAATGCCAGCATATTTTCAATATCGGTGAGAGAGCGACGTATTTCGCGATAAACAAATCCCAGAAAATTGAGCGGAATAAATAACTGAATCATGTAGGCATTAATCATTGCTAAATCGCCAATAGTCATTTCTTTTGCGATTACGCTATTGGCAGCCATGATCATCATAACTGTCATAGCCGCAGCAATAATAAACGCCTGCCCTGAGTTAAGGGTTAGCAATGACATACGATTTTTGAGTTTGGCGGTTTCCCATTTTTCTAAAAATTGGTCGTAAGTATCGGTTTCGTATTTTTCGTTGTTAAAATATTTTACGGTTTCATAATTTAATAAACTGTCAATTGCACGAGTGTTTGTGGATGAATCAGCCTGATTAGCTTCGCGCACATAACGGTTGCGCCATTCGGTGGTGATGATAGTGAAGGCAATATAAATTAATACTGCAACTACAGTGATAATTGCGTACCAATAAGAAAAGGCGACGGCGAAAATAATAGCGACTGAAAATATTTCTACTAATGTAGGCACTATATTGAACATTAAAAAACGCATCAGGAAACTAATGCCATTAGTCCCGCGTTCAATATCACGACTAATGCCGCCCGTTGCGCGATCCAGATGAAAAGCCAACTCCAGCGAATGCAAATGCTTGAACACCCGCAGACCTACTTTGCGCATGGCGCGTTCGGTGACGCGACCGAAAAGCGCATCGCGAATCTCGCCTAAAAATACACTACCAAAACGCAAAATTCCGTAAAAAATCAAAAAGAATAAAGGAAGATAAAGCTCAGGATGCAAACTGGGATCTACGCCATCAATGACATGCTTTAACGCCCAAGGCATTAATAATGTTGTCAGCTTAGCACCTACGAGCGCTAGCATCGCAAGCACTACTCGCCCTTTGAAATCCCAAAGATAAGGCCATAAATAACGAAAAGTTTCGCCAATATTTACACTGACATCTGCGCCATTTTTTTTGGCTACAGGTTCCGGGCGACTCATTCCACGCATACGCAAACCTTTTTACATGCAATTGTTTCGCAGCACTATAACGACTTTGAAGACAATTGGGTTTATTTATACGTGGGTCACTAAGAAATTATCTGGCGGCTGGAACTGGAATAGATGGATAAACCCGATAGGTTGTTTAACCGGATTTAAAAATATTGAAGAGGAAGTAACACGTATGTCTTATTAGTTTACCAATACGCATTTAACTCCCTCTTTCGCCATCAATGGGCGCCGTGTGTATCACTAGTTTTATCAAAATAGGCGAGCACGACTGCCGCTACAAATAATAAAACCAAACTACCACCTAAAGACGCCGCTGCTACTACACCTGATACAAACATGATTCGATCCTCTATTAAGGCCACACAAGCTGTGGTCAGTTATAGAGTGAACCTTTGGTTGCAGGTGCTTGTTGATATAGATCAAACCAAATTTTTGATTACTTGATGTAAAACAAATTCCTGACAGCAACAATGTCTCGTCATCATTCAAGAGCATTAGATGCAATTAATGAGCAGAGCTTTCCGCAGGCTTCCAATGGCGACGATGTGAATCCTCACGTTTATCCCAAATCGCTAACGCAGCGGAAACCACAATCAATGCGGTCATAGCGCTGCCCAAGACCATAATTACAACAGTTCCGGAAACTAACATGATTAAACCCTCCGTTACTCGACAGATATTAAATAGAACTTGGTTGCTATGAATGGTTTCAATCATGATTTGCTAAGCAGCTGAGGGCTTATAGCTGAACGGTAAAAAGAATAATCAGATGACGAAGCTTGCCAAACCTGCCATTACGCCCCGCCACCCGCTATAATCGCCGCATTTTTCTGTCTTCTCATTTATCTTCATAAGATTAAGGTCTTCCATGTCTGACAAACGCTATGACGTAAGCACCTTCCAGGGCCTGATCCTCGCCCTGCAAGACTATTGGGCGCGCCAGGGTTGCGTGATCCTGCAACCACTCGACCTCGAAGTCGGCGCCGGCACCTTCCACCCGGCCACCTTCCTGCGCGCCATTGGCCCGGAAACCTGGAACACCGCCTACGTCCAGCCCTGCCGCCGCCCCAAAGACGGTCGCTACGGCGAAAATCCTAATCGACTACAGCATTACTATCAGTTCCAGGTAGCCCTCAAACCCTCTCCCGATAACATCCAGGATCTGTACCTGGGCTCGCTGCGCGAAATGGGTATAGATACCAACGTGCACGACATCCGCTTCGTGGAAGACAACTGGGAATCGCCTACCCTCGGCGCCTGGGGCCTGGGTTGGGAAGTCTGGTTGAACGGTATGGAAGTCACCCAGTTCACCTACTTCCAGCAAGTGGGCGGTTTGGAATGCTTCCCGGTCACCGGTGAAATCACCTACGGCATCGAACGTATCGCCATGTACTTGCAGGGTGTGGATTCGATTTTTGATCTGGTCTGGACCGTTAGCCCCAACGGCGACAAAGTCACCTACGGCGATGTATTCCATCAAAACGAAGTGGAGCAGTCCACTTACAACTTCGAAGAAGCTGACACTGAATTCCTATTCAACGCTTTCGACTTCTACGAGAAAGAATCACAGCGTTTGATGGCAAAAAATTTGCCGCTGCCGGCTTATGAATTGGTGATGAAAGCCTCGCACGCATTTAACTTGTTGGATGCGCGCCACGCAATCTCTGTAACTGAACGTCAGCGTTTTATTTTGCGTGTACGCACATTGTCGCGCGCTGTTGCCCAAGCTTATTACGATAGCCGCAAAGCCCTCGGCTTCCCACTTGCACCTGAAGCCTTACGTGCAGAATTGCTTTCTGCAATTGCGGAGGAAAAATAATGTCTGCTGATTTTCTCGTTGAACTGGGCACAGAAGAACTGCCACCCAAAGCCTTAAAGAATTTGATGACTTCGTTTGTAGAATCTATCGAAGCCAATTTAAAAGCCGAAGAATTATCTTTTACGTCAATCAAGCCATTCGCTGCTCCACGCCGCTTAGCTGTATTGGTTGAAGGCCTTGCCAGTGAGACGCCATCCAAGTCGTTGACTGTGTGGGGGCCACCAGCGGCAATCGCATTTGATAAAGAAGGCCAACCGACAAAAGCTGCCATTGCTTTCGCCGAAAAAAATGGCATTGCTGCAAGCGAACTTAAAACTGAAAGCGATGGCAAAGCTGAAAAATTGGTTGCGCGCATTAACACCCAAGGCAAAAAAACCGTTGAGCTGTTGGAAGGCGTTGTGAGCGATGCTCTCGCCAAACTGCCAATTGCCAAGCGCATGAAGTGGGGCGCAAAGCGTGAAGAATTCGTGCGCCCAGTGCACTGGTTGGTGATGCTGTTCGGTAGCGATGTGATCAACGCTAACGTGCTCGGCTTGCAAGCTGGCCGCACTAGTCGCGGCCACCGTTTTCATTACAACAATGAAATTTCACTAAAAAGCGCAGCTGATTATGAATCAGAATTGAAACACACTGGCCACGTTTGGGCTGATTTTAATTTACGTAAACAAGAAATTGTTAGGCAGGTTAAGTCAGAAGCAGAAAAGATCAATGGCATTGCAGCAATTGATGAAGATTTGTTGGACGAAGTCACCGCTCTGGTTGAATGGCCAGTAGCGCTTACCGGTAAATTCGAAGAGCGTTTCCTTGCTGTACCTGCAGAAGCTTTGATTGCTTCCATGAAAGAACACCAAAAATATTTCCACGTGGTGGATGTTAACGGAAAACTGAAAAATAATTTCATCACCGTGGCTAACATTCAAAGTAAAGACGCTGCGCAAATTATCGCCGGTAACGAGCGCGTGATTCGTCCACGTTTGTCTGATGCGGCTTTCTTCTTTGAAACCGATAAGAAAACCACACTGGAATCTTTGCGCGAGCGTTTGAAAACTATCGTGTTCCAAGCACAACTTGGCACCATTCACGATAAAACCGAGCGCGTAGCCAAACTCGCCAGTCACATTGCGAAATTATTGAACGCCGATGAAGTATCCGCCGTGCGCGCTGCGCAGTTGTGCAAATCCGACTTGGTCACCAACATGGTGGGCGAGTTTGACGATATGCAAGGTATCGCCGGTTACTACTACGCGCAAAACGATGGAGAAAATGCTGAAGTTGCAGCCGCAATGAACGAGCAATATATGCCGCGCTTTGCGGGCGACCAATTGCCCAGCACCATCACTGGTACCATCATTGCGCTGGCGGATCGCCTGGATACCATCAGCGGTATTTTTGGTATTGGCCAACAGCCTACCGGCTCTAAAGATCCGTTCGCACTGCGTCGTGCAAGCATCGCCGTGCTGCGTTTGCTGGTCGAGAAAAATCTTGCGTTGGATTTGCGTGAGCTGCTCACCTTCGCCAAAGCACAACACAGCAACCTGAGCGTAGGCGATGAACTGGTAGAGCAAGTCCTCAGTTATATGCTCGACCGCTTCCGCGCCATGTTTGAAGATGCGCAGATTCCGGCAGAAGTTTTCCAATCCGTAAACGCAAAACAATTGTCGCAGCCATTGGATATCAACCAGCGCGTACTCGCTGTTAATGAATTCAGCAAACTGCCACAAGCGCAAGCTTTGGCTGCTGCGAATAAGCGTGTATCCAATATTCTGAGTAAACAAAATGCTTCTGCAAATGCTGTAGTGCATGCTGATTTGTTGCGTGAAGATGCTGAGAAAAATCTTGCGCATGCGATTAGCGGCAAAGCGGAATTGGTAACGCCTTTATTTGATAAACGTGAATACACCAAAGCACTCGCAGCACTTGCCGATTTACAACAACCTGTAGACGCCTTCTTCGATAGCGTAATGGTTATGTGTGATGACGCAGCCTTGCAACAAAACCGCTTGGCATTGTTGCAACAATTACGCGCGCTGTTTTTGGAAGTAGCGGATATTTCTTATTTGGTTCCGGCGAAAAATTAATTCTTTATCGACGACTCCTTGAAAAATAGGGAGCCGTCATCCTCACGTAAGCGGGGATCCAGCTTTTTTCGTTGCATTCACCTCGACGGATAATTTAAGAGCTGGATCCCCGCTTACGTGAGGATGACGATTCCCAAATAAATAACAATTTATCCTAGCTATCAATTTGTTCTTGAATTTAAAAAGATAGCGAGATTGAATCCATGAAACTTATCATCCTCGACCGCGACGGCGTCATCAATCACGACCGCGCTGACTATGTGAAATCGGCTGATGAATGTGTGCCTATTGATGGCAGCATTGATGCCATTGCACGTTTGCACAAAGCGGGCTTCACTGTAGTGGTTGCTACTAATCAATCCGGCTTGGCGCGCGGCAAATTTGATTTGGATGACTTGGAAGCCATGCACGAAAAAATTACCGGTTTGGTAGAAGAACAAGGCGCAGAGTTAGGCGCAATTTTTTATTGCCCGCATGCGCCAGAAGATAATTGCAAATGCCGCAAACCCATGCCGGGCATGGTGGATGCCATTGAAGCAGAATTTAATATTTCTGCTGAAGGTTTTTATTTTGTGGGCGATAGCCTGCGCGATATGCAAGCGGCAATCACCAAGGGTTGCAAACCAGCGCTGGTAAAAACCGGCAACGGCGAAAAAACCTTAGGGCAATTAACCGACCAAAGTTTGCAAACAGATTCACCGCTTATGCAACTCGAACAAGTACAAGTGTTTGATAATTTGGCAGCCGCTGCCGATTTTATTATTGCCCAGCCTGACGGACATTAACGTGCTCTATTTACGCAGTTTTTTATTTACCCTTGGCCACAATTTAACAGGCGCTATTGCCGGTCTTATTGCCGTGATTATTTGGCCTGTGCTTCCCTATTCATGGCGCTGGCGCATTGTGACTTTGTGGAATCGCTTTGTGATGCTGTGGATTCGTATTTGCTGCGGCGTAAAGTTTAACGTGATTGGTAAACGACATTTTGATCGCTACCCTTGTGTGGTTATGGCAAAGCACCAAAGCACATGGGAGACCATGTTCCTGCAATATTATTTTGGCCCGGTGAGTACTATCCTTAAAAAAGAATTATTGCGCATTCCGTTTTTTGGTTGGGGTTTAGCAAGTTTGCGCCCCATTGCCATTGACCGCAGCAGCCCTATTCAAGCGCTCAAAGATGTAAAAACCAAAGGCATTGAACGCATTAAAGAAGGCAATAATTTATTAATTTTCCCCGAAGGTACACGCACTCCACTCGGACAAGTAGGCAACTATGCGCGCAGCGGTGCTGATATTGCGGTGAGCGCGGGCGTTCCAATTATTGCTGTCGCACACAACGCTGCCGAATGCTGGCCACACAAACATTTTTTAAAATATCCAGGCACTATTACCGTTGTCTTAAGCGAACCGATTGAAACCGAAGGTAAAGATCGCAAGCAATTAACGGAAGATGTAAAAAACTGGATTGAAGGTGAAATTGCAAAAATGCCAATTGCACGTAAAGATGGTGTGCGCGAATTATCTGATCCAGTGGTGAAAGACAGCTAAATATTTAGCAAAAATTGAACTCATACAGATTGTCGGACATGAAGGAGTGATGCATGAAACTGTTTATCGCTTTTATCGCCCTACTCACAGCCCATGCTTACGCTTGGGAAACATCCGACTGTCAGGGAACTCAATCGCAACGAATTGAAGCACTTAAAAAATTAGGTGCTTTTACTTTGCAATACAAAAGTATTCATGGTGATTTTCCGGATATGACGAATGGAGGCTACGAAGATTTTGCCGCAGGAATTCCAAAAGAGCTAAAAGGATATTTGATATCTAAAGATGACTCCCTCGAATCCATTGATTTTATATGTAATATACCTAAGTCAAAAGAACCAGTCGCTCAAGAGTTGTGTTCTTTCTATTTGCAATCAAACAAAGCCGAATGCTTAACTCTTGCTCCCACCCTCAAATTTGTACCCGATCCTTTGCCTAAATAACACTTTTGACTCTACGCCACGTCCCAAGGTGGCGTGTCTTTAAAAGCATTTACTAAAAAATCAATCATCACTCGCACTTTTGCGCTTAAATGTCGGCGGCTTGGATAGATCGCAAGCACGTCAATATCGGGCAAATGATAGTCCGGCAAAATTCGAATTAATCTTCCCTCACGTAAATCAGCGCCCGCTAAAAAAGTTGGGCAGCGACAAATTCCTGCACCAGCCAATGCAGCTGCGCGTAGCGTATCGCCATTGTTGGCGTGCATGACAAAAGAAACTTTTGCGGAATGCTCCTGATTTTTTTCGTCCGTTAAAATCCATTGGTCGCCATTAGCGGCGTAGGTGTATCCAAGGCATTGATGGTTGATGAGATCCGCAGGCGTTTGTGGGTTGCCGTGTTTGCGCAAATAGTCTGGCGATGCACACAAAATATTATGCGAGGTCGCCAATTTGCGCGCGGCGTTTGAGTTTGAACCTGAGCGCGAAATGCGAATCGCTAAATCGTAGCCTTCTTCCACAATATCCACGACGCGATCAACCAGCGAAATATCCAATTCGACATCGGGATACTTCTGCATAAATTGCGGCCAGAGCGGTGCCAGGTGCAAAACACCGAAACTAATGGGCGCATTGATGCGCAATATCCCACGCGGTTGCAAGGTTGCTGAGCTGGCGATGGATTCGGCATCAGCGACTTCATCCAAAATACTTTTGGCGCGCTCGTAAAGCGCTTCGCCGCTTTCGGTGAGCGACATCTTGCGCGAGGTGCGATTCAGCAAACGTGCGCCTAAATGGGCCTCCAAATCGCTGATATAACGGGTGACATTGGCGGGCGAGGTATCCAGCGCTTCCGCTGCACGGGCGAAGCCTTCCTTTCGCACGACCTCCACAAACACCTCTAATGCACGTAAGCGGTCGAGCATCTCACACCTCAATCATTCATAAATCATGAATTAATTAACAATATTTAGCTGATTGATGCATAAAACCATAAATCATAAAGTGTGTCCATGGGCTGCGAATAACCGCCAACCCAAAACTAAATCAGCATTAATTAACGGAGAAATATCATGACTCAATTCAACAACAAAACTGTACTCGTCACTGGCGGCAACAGCGGTATTGGTTTGGCTACTGCAGTGGAATTTGCCCAACAAGGCGCGCGTTTGGTGATTACTGGCCGCGACCAAGCGACTTTGAATGATGCCAAAGCACAACTTGGTAACAACACCATCGCACTACAAAATGACGCTGGCGATTTGGCCGCCGCTAAAGCCTTGGCAGCACATTTAAGCGCGCAAAATATTCGTTTGGACGCAGTATTTATTAACGCCGGTGTTGCGAAATTCGCACCGCTGGAAGGTGTAGACGAAGACTTGTGGGATCAAACCTTTAATGTGAATGTAAAAGGTGCTTACTTCACGATCCAAGCGCTGCTGCCAATCCTGAACGAAGGTGCGGCGATTATTTTGAATGGTTCGATTAACGCGCATATAGGTATGCCTAACTCAAGTGTTTACGCAGCCAGTAAAGCGGCTTTGATTTCCTTCGCAAAAACTTTATCAGCAGAATTGGTTGGGCGTGGAATTCGCGTAAACGTGGTTAGCCCTGGCCCAGTGAGCACTCCGCTCTACGGCAAATTGGGTGTACCTGCTGAACAATTAAATGAGTTGGCGGCACAAATTCAGGCGCAAGTTCCGGTGAAACGTTTTGGTAGACCTGAGGAAGTGGCGAGTGCAGTGGTTTACCTTGCATCACCTATAGCGGCGTTTGTTGTGGGCACAGAGTTGATTGTTGATGGTGGCATGAGCCAACTGTGAATATTCCGCATAAAAAAGCCCCGCACTGTGAAAACAATGCGGGGCTTTTTATTTACTATCCTTGCGAAAAACTTCCTCCCCCCTTACAAATTACTGTGCACGCGACATGCTGGTGATGTTTACACCCCCAGAGGTGATTCCCTCGCGACCATAAAATATTTTTACGGCAGTGTAGCTGTGACCGGCGGGTACTGTCAGCGTCAAAGTGTCGCCCGTGGCTGCAGCGGTTGCGTTACTCGCATCTTTTGCAATCAACACTTTGTTATCACTTCCCACCAAAGCAATTTTTCCTGCTGTTGCAGTTGCCGATGTTTGTTTGTAATTAAGCGTGATAGTGAATGCTTTATTGCTTTCAACGGGAATGGAAATATAAGTGCGCACTGAAGTTACATCTGCACCCACGACCGGCACCAACACCGAGTTGCTGGTAAAGAATGAGCCATTGGTATTCCACACACCGGTTGCGCTGCTGTTATTGGCAGAACCGGGCGCGCGGTAGCGCAGAACACTCGCGGCAGATGAATAGAAATCCAATCCATCCACACTTACAGGTGCAGCAGTGATTTTAATGCCGTTATCTGCCGTTGCGCTGTAAGCGGCGGCAAATAAGTTGGTATCAGCCGCAGCGTAAGCAGCTGAATCAAAACCCCAGGTTTTTGTCACTATTGCAACAGCGCTAGATGAACTGCTGGACGATTGGGGACCTACCACTTCACTGCTTGCCGATGAACTGGAACTGCTCACAGTTGCAGAACTTGAAGACGAGCTGCTTGAAGATGAAGACGAACTTGATGCAACACTGTTCGCTGAACTTGCTATCGAACTTGTCGCACTGGAAACGTTGGACGAAGATGCCGAGCTGCTTGGGCCAGACTCAAAGTTCGAACAGTCGGTTGTATCACTCGGTAGCGGGTTCCAACCGGCGCCACCGTTGAAGGCCGCCAAAATTTGCGCACGCGAGCAATAGTTATTTATAACTTCGCTCAATGGCAGCTGCAAACTTACCGCATCACGTCCGGCCGTATTCAAGCTGGCGCCCGCCAAGTCTGTACTACCGTACTCGCGCCAGCCGCTGGTCGCGGTTGCAGCAGTTGGATTTGGTAAAGGCGAGGTGTACCAACCGGCAGGCTTAATGTGCGCATCCATTTTGGTATTCACGAATACAATATTGTCGAAGTAAGTAGTTGCGCCTCCGCTACGCGCCAACCAGGTTTGGCCATCGGCAATCGCGTGACCGAGTGGACCCGCGCCGCGAGTCAAACGACTGTTGAGGAATACAAAACCTTTGTCTGATGCAGTCACCGTACGCGCTTGCAATACATAGCCGCCGCTGCCGTTACCGCGTGAATCGCCCAGCGAGCGAATCTCGCTTTCTTCAAACAGGGCGACGCGGTTATTGCCCCAAATGAAATCCACATTGCCAGCAATCAAGCTGCGATAAAACCAGCTGTAGCCTTTTACCTGCACCGTATCTTGCTCACTGATAAGGTTGCTATTGGTTACTGCCAAACGGCCAACATCGTTGTTGAAATAAATCACTTCCGCCTGGCCACCGCTGCCAATCAAGGTAGTGTTTTTCAGGGTCAGGTTGTCGATGCTGAGCAAGTCAGAAGACTCCGCCAAAAACACACTGCGTCCACCGGTAAAGCTGGTTGCGCCTGGTGACTGGCTGGTACCAGTACCTGCGTTGAGCGTGTTGTTATTGGTGTAGTGGATCACCACGCCATCGCGGCTTTCGCCTTTAATAGTGAGGTTGTTTTTACCGCGCAGAAACAGGAGTTCTTCGTAGTCGCCGTTTTTAACATTAATCGTTACCGGCGTTGCCGCCGCAACATTTTGCATTGCATGGTTAAGTGCGCCTTGCACTGTGCGGAAGTCCGCTGCGCCATCGTCATCAACTGTTAACTCTGTAGAGGTTGGAGCATTTGCTTTGGTGGTAAATGTCCAATTCGCGTTTTTGCCTAAACCGACAAAAGCCGTGCTGTTCAGGTTTACACCTGTTATTGCACCCTCGGAAATCGCCACATAATAAGCCGTGCCGTAGGCTAGCTTATTGTTGTGCGGGGTGATAATCAGACTGTTGCCACTCACACGCAGCGGTTGGGTGTTCACCATACGCAAACGGGTTTGACCGGCATAACCGAGGCTATCCGTGTTGCCACTCAGCATGAGGCTATCAACCAAAGAGTCGTCACTCACCTTGAAAATATTGATAGCGCCGGACGTTCCTAATACTGGTGGCGCATCAAAAGTAATCACCAGCTTGGTATCTACCTGGGTGTCCACCTGATTAGCACCCGGGCTTACGCGGTTTTGTAAATTGTAAACCTGCGTTGGCTGGACAAACGGCGCAGAAGACGAGGCGCTGGAGGCAGAGCTGCTAGATACAACTATGCTGGAGCTCGCGGAACTTGCTGAACTAATTACCGAAGCTGCGCTGCTTGCACTCGACGCCAAACTGCTCGCTGCTGATGAGGACGAACTACCGCTATCCAAGTATTCCACTCGCAAATCATCAATGGTGACGGCGGCAGTACTTTCAGTGCGCAACGCAATAAATGACGTGGCCGTACCTACACTTGGGGTGATGCTCACAACTTGCCCAGCCGTGAGCGTATTTGCCACAGCAGCGTAGACGCGCGAACCTGTTCCAAAAATCGAGTTGCCGGAACTGGTTGTGTTGTTGTCGATAAAGACCTGCAAGTTACCCACGCCCGAAGCAGCAACAATTTTAAAGCTGATGCGGTAGGGACGACTCAAGTCAAAATCACCGTTGGTGGTGGTATCGGTCGAGGCCGTGCTGGTGCGAGGGGGGCGATTGCCTATGGTCATACGTGCACCGGCAATTTCCAGCGCATTGTTATTGATGACGGGGCTACCACCGGTTTTGAAATAGAGCGCAGCAGAGGAATCAGATCCAATAGCCCTGTAAGTCGCCGAGAAAAATGTTGCGGTCGTCAGGCCATCAAAAGATTCTACAAACGGCAAGCTCTGCCCCGCCGCTACACCTGCACTGGAGGACTGCCCCACCGCGCTCGAGGTTGCGCTTGATGTACTGGATACTGCCGCTGAACTGGCATTGCCAGCAGAGCTTACCACCGTAGAACTGGTAGAGCTTGCTGCACCAGAACTGGCAGAACCCACCGCAACACTTGAGCTGGATGAACTGCTAGACGAACTATAAGTCCCGTTCAAGGAATTAAGCCATTGCGGCACAGTCAGGTTCGCCTTACCTGCACCGGCTGGCTCGGCACCTGTGACCAAAACACTGCGCAATGCAGAAGTCGGATGTAGCGCTTTTACCGCCGGCGGAGCCGCTTTGAAAGCGAGGTATTTAGGCGCAGCTTGAACCGGGCCAAGGGTGCTGTTGGCAAAATTGCTATCGCCTTTCCACACAGCCCAAAGGTTGCCCAACTCAATAAATGTGCTTTGTTGGGATGCCACCGGCATTTCAGAGGCCAGCAATTCATGTTGGGTGTTAGCCGCCACTACCGAGCCGGTAAAACTGGCATCGTTCACATCAGTCTGGTTGTTGCGCAGGGGAGTCAATACACCGCTGTAAAGACTGTTCGCCACTTCAATCACACCGTCTTCAGTGGAAATAGTCCCGTTAGAAGTAATGCCGAAATGGTAGGCGCCGTTGCCACTAAAGTCTCTAACCAAATTGCTATTGCCGGCCATGATGGGGTCAAACCAGGCTTTAACCGCGCGCGCATTTGCGCTGTCTGCCAGCAGGTTAAAGACTTGCACATCGCCGCCACGCAAACGTGGCATACGGTCTTGCAAATCCTGATAGTAGTTGTGGTGCAAAGTGACTTGCAGGGTAGCATTCTTGCTGTCTTTTGCGGTGGCACCAATCAAATGGCCCTTTTTAACCGTGCGTGCAACCTGGGTAATTTGATCCTGGGTTAAGCCACCTGCACGCAACTTGCCGTACATCACCATGGTCGCCTGGTTAGCTTCCAGATAATCCATTTGCGCACGGGTAAAGGCACCGTTGCTGCCATCGCCGGGCAAAATTTGGCTCCATGAAATGGTGATTCCGCTGGAACCGCCTTTTACATCCACAATGCCATCGTAGCTTTTATAAAAAGTACAGTGGTCAATCCACACCTTGTTGGCAGCAGTGCCGTCACCCAAAGTGATGTAATCCCAGTCGTTTTTGTCGTAGTCGCCTTTGGTGGCTTCGTCCCATTCCCACATCTCATCAAACTTAAGATTGCGGATCATGATGTTATTGGCGTCTTTAATGTTCCATTCCGCATGGCGAATAGTCGCACCGTTACGCGAGAAAATGGTCAAGTTATCCAGGGTTTTAATATCGATCAAACTCATGCCGGTCAGCTTGAGCGTAGGGTGTAGCTGCGCCTGGGTTGATTGCGCGCGGTAGTTACCAGCAATGGGCAACCCGGATTCGAGGGTACCCAGATTGAGGTCATTCATGATCTCAATAACTTTCACCGGTGCAGCGAGGGTGCGTTTGGCAGCATCGAGTGCAGCAATAAATTCAGCGGGGGTGTAAACCTTGCGGTAAGCGGGGTCATCTTCAGAGATCACCCCACCACCGGTAACTGGCGTGCCCAGGGCGGCGTAGCCGTCAACATCATAGAGCGCAACGCCGCTTGGCAAAGTACCCGTGCCCAACCAGCTTAAATTCACAGCCGGACCTGTAGTTGGCACGCTGCTGGATGCAGCGCTACTTGAAGCGGGCACGCTTGATGATGATTTGGAAGAGACCGAGCTGGACGAGCTTGAACTGGAAGGCACCGCAGTACCTGCGGCACTCCACACTAAAGCTTGCTCATTGAATGGAAACAAGCGGTTTTGGCGCAAGGTAATAGTGTCATCCGGCGTGGCTACGGCATTGGCTGCCAGGGAGCCTATCTGCACACTGCCGTCCAGAATGGTTGTGCCCTGGGCCGCGCCTGTCAGGGTTTCGCTAGCGTTAGTTAGCGCGAGAGGGCCATTTTGCACAGTGATTTTGAATACATAATCGTAATCTGTGCGGGTAACGCGGGTTTCGCTCAGCTTGGTCATCGAAATTACCGATACCGCAGGCGCGGCTTGGGCCATCGGCGCCAACAAACACAAGCTGGCAAAAGAAGTTGCCAAATAAGAGGGCAGTTTCATGGGATGCTCCTCCTTAAACAGATGTTTTACGAGTGCGGCGAGCCAACAAGAACAGGCCACCTAATATCATCAACCATAAAGCAGAGGGCTCAGCTACACGCGCTGGCGCATTGCTGGTAGAACCGGAAGAGAGGAGTTGGAAATTTCCGTCCAGCACATTAAACGCCAAAGCTCCGGGCGCGCCCTGACCAAGAAAGGTGAAGCCAACAGTAAATCCACCCTGGCTACTGCCAAGGGCAAGCGCGATTGGACTGTAGCTATCGAAAAACCCGGAGGAGTTTAAAAACAAATCTGGCTGGGCAACAAAGCTGTCCCACGCAGCGGGGCTATTCACTACTGATAAATTAGCGAAAAGTAATTCAGAGAAATATACGGTGAATTCATTAATTCCGGCTGCATTGCTGTCGTTGGTCAGGGTTAAATCCACTGTCCACTGGTTGCCACCCAAATCGGAAAAATTGCTGGTAATTAGCGCAGCTTGTGCAGCGTTAATTGTGCAAAGGAAAATAACGAAGGTTGAAAAGATTTTTAAAAAATGTTGTTTCATTTTTTTGCTCCCACGTGATTAATTTTATTGTTTGGGTCCATTGCAATTTTTCTTGTGGAAAAATGCAAAAAAACGCCCAAGCCAATCCACCCCTGGATCAAGGGGTATTAACCCTAAGGAATTACCACACGCATTCACTTTCACTCGCTAGCAGAGTGAAAGTTATTTGTGTAATCACACCTTAAAAAATGAAATAACATTGCCGCTTATCTATTTTTAATTATGTAAATACAAAAATGATACATAGACATTAGCGCACAAATGCATAGGCAAATGCGCAACAGACGATGGACCATTTATGAATTTTAGAGCCTGCGAATTAAAGCACTTGACTCTGGACCGAAAGGATTTTTATTGCCGATTTAAATTAAGAAGGGGGTAAAACTTCGCGGTTGGTGTTTTGCAATCTGTTATCAATTATTGTTTGCAAACACCACCACGATTGTTATTAATTATTGTTGTTGCCACTGGTTGTACTCAGTTGGTGTTGCGCACTTTAACGACACAAAAATCAATTTGCTAGCATTAATTTTCAAGTGTGTAGTTAGGAAACATCTTTTTAGTTATAAGCAAAATATGGGTATTTTGTGGTGCAAAGTGCTACCTGTGCCCAGGCTTTTTAGCCCGTCATTGCTAAGCTAAAGGCAAACCAACATAGCCTTAGCGACTAGCTTGTTATCACATTCAATAAAGGACTTTGCCATGCCCGACTTCCCCATCATCTCCAGTGTTGTGATTGGCCTTATCGCCCTGCTTCATGTGTATATTTTGGTATTGGAAATGTTCCTATGGGATAAACCCGCCGGCCGCCGCGCCTTCGGCCATTCGGTGGAAAAAGCCATCGAATCCAAAGTTCTGGCAGCCAATCAGGGCTTGTACAACGGTTTTTTAGCAGCGGGATTATTTTGGGGGCTTTATTTAGGCGTTGCAGGCTTTGATATCAAAGTGTTTTTCCTAAGCTGCATCCTGGTTGCCGGAATTTACGGCGGTATTACCGCCAAACGCAAGATTCTTTATATTCAGGCTCTCCCTGCACTCATAGGGTTGGCGCTGTTGTTCTCAAATGTATAAACACATCAAGCGGGAGTGGTCTATTTAGACTTCAACCAACCTAGAGATGCCCGGCATAACCCGCTAGAATAGCGGCCATTCACCATCCCTTATTCCCTCCTGAGAAGTGATTGCGCTATGACAGCCTCGAAAAAACCTACTGTGCTCCTCATTCTCGATGGCTTCGGCCACTCGGAAAAAACCAAATACAACGCCATTGCCGCAGCCCATAAGCCCGTATTCGATAAACTCTGGGCCAATAATCCAAAAAGTTTGATTGAAACCTCCGGTTTGGCCGTGGGCTTGCCAGAAGGCCAAATGGGTAACAGCGAAGTGGGACACATGACCCTTGGTGCTGGCCGCGTGGTTTACCAAAGCTTTACCCGCGTTAATAAAGCCATCAGCGACGGCGATTTTTTTACCAATCCTGTATACGTAAACGCCATCGATAGCGCGATTAAAATTGGCAAAGCCGTACATATTCTCGGTCTGCTCTCTGAAGGCGGCGTGCACAGCCATCAAGACCACATATACGCCATGATGAAAATGGCCGTTCAACGCGGCGCTAAAGAAGTTTACCTGCACGCATTTTTGGATGGCCGCGATTGCCCGCCACGCAGCGCTGAATCTTCACTGCAAAAAGCACAGGATTTATTTAAAGAATTAGGCGCTGGCCGAATTGCTTCCATCGTTGGTCGGTACTTCGCGCTCGACCGCGACAACCGTTGGGATCGCGTTAAGCAAGCATACGATGTCATGGTGACCGGTGAAGCCGAATATGATGCACTTACGGCGGTTGAAGGATTGAAACACGCCTACGCGCGTGACGAAAATGACGAGTTTGTTAAAGCCACGATTATCTGTGGCGAAGATGAAGAAGTTGCGACCATTAACGATGGCGACTCAGTAATATTCATGAACTTCCGCCCGGACCGCGCGCGCGAAATTACCCACGCATTGATCGATGAAAGTTTCACAGGCTTTGAACGCGAATTGCATCCAGAAATTGCACACTTTGTGCAAACTACCGAATACGCTTCTAGCATCAAAGCACCTATTGCATTCCCGCCAGAAGATTTAACCAATTCATTTGGTGAATATATTTCTGGCTTGGGCAAAACCCAATTACGCATTGCGGAAACGGAAAAATACGCACACGTAACTTTCTTTTTCAATAGCGGCAATGAAGTTGTCTACGAAGGTGAAGATCGTATTTTGGTTCCATCACCACAAGTTGCTACTTACGATTTGCAACCTGAAATGAATGCGCCAATCGTCACTGACAAATTAGTTGAAGCGATTGAATCCGGTAAATACGATGCCATTATTTGCAACTACGCTAACTGCGATATGGTTGGTCACTCCGGCATTATGGAAGCCGCAACCAAAGCGGTTGAAGCAATCGATATTTGTTTGGGTCGTGTTTTGGCTGCGGTAGAAAAAGTGGGTGGCGAAGCATTAATTACTGCAGACCACGGCAACGTAGAAGAAATGTTTGATGAAGAAAGTGGTCAAGCAAATACACAACATTCAACTTTGCCAGTACCCTTTATTTTCTGCAGCTCACGCAAAGGAACTATCGCACCCGGCGGCTCATTGGCAGATGTAGCACCAACCATGTTGGCGTTGATGGGCATTCCTCAACCGGCAGAAATGACCGGCAGGAATTTGATTACAATCGAAAAATAACCCCACCCTGGCCCTCCCCTTTGCAGCGGGGCGCGCAACTGTGAGGGAACTTTTACTCCCAGCTAAATTTAAGAGGGAGTACAACTCCTCCCTCTGCGAAGGGGGAGGTTCGGAGGGGGTTAAAATCTCCATAATAATCACGGAAATTTCATGAAAAAACTTTTTTGCTTAAGTTTGTTATCCATGATGTTAGCCATATCGCCGAGTGCATTGAGTGCCGATAAAGACGATATGGAAAAACTCCAAAAAGACATTAACGATTTGCAGAAAGAATTAAAAAAAGTTCAGGGCGCGCGTTCTAATGTGCAGCAAGAGCTGCAAAAAAATGAAACGCAAATGAGCGAGCTGCAAAAGAAAGTTGAAAAAATCCAGCAAGAAATAAACGCTCAAAACAAGCAGATAGAAAATCTAAATAAAGAGCGTGGCGATCTGGAAAAAGCCCGGGCAAAGCAACAAGCCCAAGCCGCTGAGCAGATTCGCGCTGCTTATCAGCTTGGGCAACAACCACAGTTTAAAGTGTTCCTGAATCAGGAATCACCTGAGCGTATTTCACGCATGATGAAATACCACAGTTATTTTATGGCCGCGCACGCCGAGAAAGTGAAAAAATATCTCGACACCATTGCGCAGCTCAACGAGCTTGAACCGCAAATTGCCCAAAAAACAGCTGAGCTGAATATCATTAAAGAAGAAATGGGCAAACAGCAAGCGAGCCTGCAAGAAGCACAAGCGCAGCGCAAACAAACGCTCGCAAAAATTAACACCACAATTTCCAACAAAGACAAAGCTTTGCAAGATATGTTGGAAGATCGCCGCCAGCTCCAAGCACTCTTGCAAAAAGTTGCACGCGCAAGCACCAGTCTTGCGGCAGCACCGAGTTATGTTCCTCTACCCAACGCGGGTGAAAAATTTAGCAGCCGTCGCGGTCGCTTACCTTGGCCAACGCAAGGCAGAATTACCCACGGATTTGGTAGCAGCCAGGTTGAAGGTCAGCTGCAATGGAACGGCGTTATGATTGGCGCAAATGCCGGGCAGCAAGTACAAGCGGTGCATTATGGTCGCGTGGTTTTTGCCGATTATTTTCGCGGCCAAGGTTTGTTGGTTATTATTGATCACGGCGAAGGTTATTTGAGCCTTTACGCGCACAACCAAAATTTATTTAAAAAGGCAGGCGACGCTGTTAAAGCGGGCGAAGCCATAGCAAGCGTGGGCAATACCGGCGGACAAAACGAAGCTGGGTTATATTTTGAAATTCGCTATCAAGGCAAGGCAATTAATCCGGCAGATTGGTTAGCGCGCGCCTAAGCTTAAGGCTTGAAACAGAGCAAAAAGAATTGCTTATTGTGGGCGCTGTAAGCGCTTTTCGGAGATGTAAATGTTGTGCCTTTCCCCAAAAAAATCTGGCGCTAATAAAAATTTTCAAACATTACTTTTGATAGCAATGTTTGCGTTCGCCAATTTTTCAAACGCAGCGCCTGTTGAAAAGAAAAAGACTGCGCCGCAAAATCCGGGGCTTTTACCACTCGAAGAATTGCGCACCTTTACCCGTGCTTACGATCACGTTCGCACCAGCTATGTGGAAGAAGTTAGCGATTCCAAAATGCTGGAATACGCCATCAAAGGTTTAATTTCAGAACTCGATCCGCATTCCGCTTATCTCGATAAAGAGGCTTACGCCGAACTGCAAGCCACGACTAGTGGTGAATTTGGTGGCGTAGGTTTGGAAGTGGGTATGGATGAAGGTGTAATCAAAGTCATTACTCCGCTCGATGGATCACCCTCACAAAAAGCCGGCATTAAACCGGGCGATGTTGTTGTGCGCATCGACGATCAACCCATGAAGGGAAAAACTCTCACTGACGCAACTCGCTTGATGCGCGGCCCAAAAGACACACCCATTAAAATGAGTTTGCAACGCAAGGGTGTTGACGACCCCATTGAGTTAATCATCGTCCGCGATTTAATTCATGTGCAGAGCGTAGTGGTAAAACCTATTGCCGACGATTATTTGTACGTGCGTATCGCGCAATTCCAAACCAATACCGGAAAAGATTTCGTAGAGCGTTTGCGTGAAAATCTTAAGCTACGCCCAAAAACCAAAGGTTTGGTTTTGGATTTGCGCAATAACCCTGGTGGCGTTTTGCAATCGTCTGTAGAAGTTGCCGATGCGTTCCTCGATAACGGAACCGTGGTTTACACCCAGGGTCGCATGGAAAACAGTAGCATGAGTTACGCGGCAACACCCGGCGATTTAACCAATGGCTTGCCCTTGGTGGTGCTGATTAATAGCGGCTCTGCTTCAGCATCTGAAATCGTCGCAGGCGCACTGCAAGATCACAAGCGCGCCATCATTATGGGTACGCGCAGTTTCGGCAAAGGTTCGGTGCAAACCGTAATTCCTATTACGGAAGATCGCGCCATTAAACTTACCACTGCTCTTTACTACACCCCCAATGGCCGTTCCATTCAGGCGAAAGGTATTGATCCCGATGTTCGTCTGGAGAAAATCACCAATGGCGTAAGCCAAAAAGCGCCTATGGCAGAAGCGGATTTAGCAGGTCATATCGGCAACAAAGAGGGCCAGGAAATTGGCAGCGGCACGCGCGAGCGCGAAGCAGTCGTTAATGACGATACACTGAAAGACAATCAGGTGTTGGATGCAATTAACCTGTTGAAAGGGCTACACATCCTTGGCCAACAACCGGCCTCGACTAACGACGAAACGGACACCAACAAGCGTGCTCCTGCAATTGCACCTAACATTGAAGTCAGACCGCCGGCACAGGATAAATAATGCCCAAGGTATGGCCTTGGCTGCTGATTTTTTTTGGTGGCTTAAATGAATTTACTTTTGCCTCGCCCGCAAACACCGAAGCGCGCCTAGCCATCATCATTGATGACATTGGCTATAACCAAACCCAAAGCGAACGAGCAGCTCGGCTTAAAGGCGCATTTACCCTCTCTGTTTTACCCTTCACTCCACACGGATTAAGCAGCGCAAAACTTGCCCACAACCAAGGCAAAGAACTCATGCTGCACCTGCCCATGAGCACTATTAACAATATGCCCGTAGGCAAAGGTGGGTTGGTGAGTGGTATGGAAAAAACTGCATTTCTCACTACGGTTCGCCAGGATCTGGATAGCCTTCCCCATATCCAAGGGGTTAACAACCACATGGGCAGCCGCCTCACGCAAGAGGCCGAACCCATGCAGTGGTTGATGTCTGAGTTGCGCCCCCGCGGGCTCTATTTTGTTGACAGCCGCACCAGCGCACAGACCAAGGCCCTGGATATCGCCAGTCATTTCCAGGTACCCAGTCTGAAGCGTGACGTCTTTTTGGATGACCTTAACGAAACCAAAGCTATTCAATATCAACTCAATCGCGCCTTGCAATTCGCGCGACAACGCGGCTCCGCAGTCGCTATTGGCCATCCTTACCCCACAACGCTAAGTGTGCTCGAACAAGTGCAACCGCTTCTTTCAGCCCAAGGTGTAAAGCTGGTTTTCGTTTCGCAACTCTTAACTCCAGCTACCCATAAAGAAACTCCCAATATGGAACAGCTCATCAATACGGGCGAACCGCCCTACTGCCCGGCACCCGAATTAGATTTATTAACACAATTTCGCTCAAAAGTTGATTTATACGACAAACCGGCTATTATGAAGCCGCTAGGTTTTGGTTATTAAACGATCTTGTTTTAATCTAACTAAGTATATTCAGAAGATTTGTTTAGTGTTTATAATCAACTTGGGTGGCAATCCATGAACCCATGTTTTAAGGAAAATCTGCTGAAAAGCATTATCTGATCAGCATTACTTAACCAAGAGGTTCAAGATGGCTACATTCAATCGTGCGGGTGAAGAAGGTTCTGTTCCTAATCGCAGCGGTCGCTTCCTGCAAAAGGACAGCTACTGGTATTACACCACTCGCGAAGGCGTGGACATTGGTCCATTTGATACCCGTGCTGATGCCGAAGTTGGTGTTGGTGAATTTATCGATTTCATCTGTGCGTCTGAACCCAAAGTGTTAGACGTACTGAAGCAATACCGCGCAGCCTAATCTTTAGGTTCGCAGCGAAACCAGAATGCAAAAGGGCGCTCAATAAGCGCCTTTTTTATTAGCCGATTTAAACTGGTAAATTACAAACGCACCTCAATTCCCTGGGCACGCATAAATTCTTTCGCTTGTGGCACAGTGTATTCACGGAAGTGGAAAATACTCGCTGCCAACACAGCATCAGCGCGCCCTTGCGTCACTCCATCCACCAAATGCTGCAAGTTGCCTACACCACCAGAGGCGATTACCGGCACAGCCACAGCATCGCTAATCGCACGCGTCACACCTAAATCGTAACCCGCTTTAGTACCATCGCCATCCATACTGGTCAGCAGGATTTCACCCGCACCGTATTCGGCCATACGAATTGCCCATTCAACCGCATTGATACCCGTTGGCTTGCGCCCACCGTGAGTGAAAATCTCCCAGCGCGGCTCTTCGCCCGCTTGGCTGACTTTCTTCGCATCAATCGCAACCACAATACACTGAGCACCAAAACGATCAGACGCCGCTTTTACAAAATCCGGGTTGAACACAGCAGCGGAGTTAATCCCCACCTTATCAGCACCCGCATTCAACATGGTGCGAATATCTTCCACAGTGCGAATGCCACCGCCTACAGTGAGGGGGATAAACACTTCGCTGGCGATTTTCTCCACCGTGTGAACAGTCGTATCGCGGCCTTCATGGGTGGCAGTGATGTCGAGGAATGTGATTTCGTCAGCGCCTTCCTGGTTGTAGCGCTTGGCAATTTCCACCGGATCACCCGCATCGCGGATATCCAGAAACTGCACGCCTTTCACCACGCGGCCATTGTCCACATCGAGGCAGGGGATAATTCGTTTTGCGAGGGTCATAGTCAGATCCGATTAATTAGCGTCGCAGTAGGCCTGGGCTTCCGCCATGGTCAATGTGCCTTCGTATATCGCGCGGCCAGTGATGGCGCCACAGATGCCTTTATGGGCTTCGGCTTTGAGCGCGATTATGTCTTGCATATTGGTCACACCACCGGAGGCGATAATAGGGATGCTCGACGCCTGCGCCATGGCCACGGTGGCCTGAACATTCACACCTTGCATCATGCCGTCGCGGGCAATGTCGGTGTAGACGATGCTGCTCACGCCATCTTGCTCAAAACGTTTCGCCAGCTCAGAAGCCTGGATGTTAGACACTTCTGCCCAACCATCAGTTGCTACCCAACCGTCTTTTGCATCCAACCCGACAATAATATGGCCGGGGAACTGTTTGCACATATCGGTCACAAACTGCGGCTCTTTCACCGCTTTGGTACCGATAATCAAATACTGCACGCCCGCATTGAGGTAATACTCAATGGTTTCCGCACTGCGGATACCGCCGCCGATTTGGATTGGCAGATTTGGGTAGGCTTTGGCAATCGCCGTCACAACGCCACCGTTCATTGGCTTACCTTCAAAGGCACCGTTGAGATCGACCAAATGCAAACGACGGCAACCTTGATCGACCCACTGTTTCGCCATAGCGACTGGGTCGTCGGAGAATACGGTGGAGTCGTCCATCAAGCCCTGGCGTAAACGCACGCATTGGCCGTCTTTTAAATCAATTGCGGGGATAATTAACATTCAACAATCTCGATAAAAACAAAATTCATTATGGCACCGACTATTCCCGTGCGAGCCGCCCGAGCATTGGAAAAAAATTGGTGTAAAACAAACAGGAAGTTTGTTTTAGTGACGTCGCGACATGGATGTCGCGTCGGAACGACAGCAATTTTTTGAAACGCGCAGGAAACAGCGGCGAACCGGGTGTCTTTCCTTTTGGTTACTTTTCGTTGGACAAGCAACGAAAAGTGACTCGCCAGCAGGCGAAATAAAATCAACAAAACGTAGGAATGATAATAAGAAAATCAAAAGCTGGATTACTCGCCGTGCTCGCCCTTCGGGTCAACTTTAAGTTGTTCAAAGTACTTCGTACTTTAGTCCCGCTTTCACGAGGATGACGACTCCCTAATTTTTAAGCCTTACCATCCCACTGTAAAAAGTTCTTCAACAACTGCAACCCGGAGGTATGACTCTTCTCCGGGTGAAACTGCACGGCAAACAAATTATCGCGTGTCAGCGCAGTGTCGAATTTCACACCGTACTCACAACTAGCCGCCACCAAACTCTCATCCGCTGCCTGCACATAAAAACTGTGGACGAAGTAGAAGCGGCTGTTTTGCGGAATATCTGCCCAGAGCGGGTGATCGTCATGATTCACCTGGTTCCAACCCATGTGCGGCACTTTCAAAGCATTGCCATTAGCATCTTTATGGTTGGTACCGAAAAATTTAACCTGGCCGGGGAAAATGCCGATGCAATCTACACCGTTGTTTTCTTCGCTGTGATCCATCAAGGCCTGCAAGCCAACGCAAATTGCCAGCACAGGCTTGCCCGTGGCGACTTGTTCGCGCAGTAATTTGTCGAAGCCAAGGCGGTTGATTTCGCCCATGCAATCGCGAATTGCGCCTACACCGGGAAAGATCACACGGTCTGCCGCTGCTACAACCGCAGGGTCTGAGGTCACAACCACTTTTTGTTCAGGGGCAACATGCTCCAAAGCACTCTTCACCGAGTGAAGGTTGCCCATGCCGTAATCGATAACGGCAACTGTCTGTTGGGTCATTGCTTATAGACTTCCCTTGGTTGAAGGCATTATGCCTTCCATACGTGGGTCTAATTCCAGCGCCATACGCAAGGCGCGGCCGAAGGCTTTGAACACAGTTTCAATCTGGTGGTGGGCGTTGTGGCCGCGCAGATTGTCCACATGCAGGGTAACGCCCGCGTGGTTTACAAAACCCTGGAAGAATTCCCAGAACAATTCGGTATCAAATTGGCCGATGCGCTTTTGGGTAAAAGGAATCTGCATAACCAAACCGGGGCGACCGGAGAAATCGATCACTACACGTGACAAAGCCTCATCGAGCGGCACATACGCGTGGCCATAACGGCGAATACCTTTCTTGTCGCCCACCGCTTTGGCAATGGCTTGGCCGATGGTGATGCCGATATCTTCTACTGAATGGTGATCATCAATATGCGTATCGCCATCGCAAGTAACATCCAGATCAATCATGCCGTGGCGGGCGATCTGGTCCATCATGTGCTCTAAAAAGGGCACACCGGTATTGAACACACCTTTACCAGCACCATCCAGATTGAGGCTTACGCTGATTTTGGTTTCGAGGGTGTTACGAGTTACTTGTGCAATGCGATCTGACATGCAGGGCTCCAGCTAACCGGATAATCCGGCGACGCGCTTAAGAAAACACGAGTTAATAGGAAAGCGCGAATTATATAGGTTTGACGCAGTTAATGCCCAGCAAACTGAGCGCTGGCGCCAATTTTTATGGCTATTGAGGCCTTCAAGCCACGCAGAGAAGGTCAGTCCGCCAATCCCGGTACTCTCAACTTTTCATCCTCAGGGGTATTTGTGCACCCTTCGCCGAAATTTTCATTTTCAGGGGCTTTATATAAAAACTTGGTATTAATACTAACTTGCGAATGCGCTGCCATGAGTTATCGTTAAGCCATCAACTTATAACTAAATGACTTTTTAAACGTCACTTTGGCCTATGCACTATAACGATTATTGATAGCAATGAACGACAAGCTCATTAACATCCGCCAATTGATTGCTAACGCCAAGCAGCGCGAGGGTGCATCAGCACAACTCAGCCGCCTGCTGAGTGCGCGCGCCAATCATTTGCACGAAGCTATCAAATTGCCAACTCAAGAGGCCGAGGAACTACTGGCCGAGTTTGTGATTCGCTATATCGCCCAAGTGCCGGAATTTATTGAAGCCATTAGCGATATCACCAAAGAGGCAGGTATTTTTGATGGCATTTTGCCGCTGTTGAACATTGCCAGCGATTATTTTCTGGCGCCGCCAGATATCATTGGTAACCACGCTCAATTAGAAGCCTTGCTGGATGAAGCTTATCTCGCCCATCGTTTGTTAGAAGAAGTGAATGATCGCTTTATTGGTTACTGCGGAATTCCGTTGGCACCCATGGATATGACGCGTGCCAATGTCATTGCGCACGAATTGATCGGTGAACCTTACGCTAACGAATTGGATCAAGCCGTATTATTTTCGGCAGAGTTACTGCTAAATCAATACAGCTTTGCTGGCGAAAGCTTTAAGCACTACATTGCTTTACATAAATCCCGCGGCTGGTCGCAAGAGCTACAACGTTGGCCCTGCCTTACAGAAGACCTGGCGATAGTATTGGACTTCAGCAACAACCTGAAAGATACGGTTCGTCATTAATTCCCCAAAAAAGCGCTCTAGAATCAAAGCGCTATTTCCGAAAACTTTTTCCAAAAACAATTAGGCAAGCTATGCCAGGTAAATATGCCAAGTAAAATAGTTTGATCCGTTCAATGGCACAAATCAGTGTTTGCTGTCTGGCGAGACAATGTTGATAACCTGGGTTTCATGCGCATCTTCCCTAACCTGATTAACGCGCGTTTCTAATTCACCAGTGGCAATGTTGATACGCATTTCTTCTTTAAAATCGCAGCTCACGCACTCGCGAAAATCTTTTCCATCCAGGTTATACACCACGATGGAATCCATTTTTGAACAGCGGGGGCACACCGCGCCCGCCATAAAACGACGCTTGGTTGAGTAAGCCATTAAACCGCATCCTCTATCGCAAAATTGGAATGCACTTCAATTCCGGAGTGTCTCAATAGCGCATCAATATTGGGTTCACGGCCGCGGAATTGGGTAAACAATTCCATGGGCGTTTTGCTACCGCCTTGCTGCAAAATTTCACGCAAGAAGCTCTCGCCAGTTTGCGCATTAAAAATACCTTCCTCTTCAAAGCGCGAGAAAGCATCTGCCGACAAAACTTCTGCCCATTTGTAACTGTAATAGCCTGCTGCATAACCGCCCGCGAAAATATGGCTGAAACTATTTTCAAAACGGTTAAATGCTGGGGGGAAAACCACAGCGATTTCCTTACGCACTTGCTGCAAAACATCTTGTGCCGTACGCGGATTTTTAGGGTTGTACTCAGCGTGCAAACGGAAATCAAACAACGAAAATTCAATTTGGCGCAGCATCTGCAAACCAGATTGGAAATTTTTTGCAGCAAGCATTTTGTCGAGCAATGCTTGCGGTAAGGATTCACCAGTTTGGTAGTGGCCAGAAATCAACGGAATCGCTTCCGGCTCCCAGCACCAGTTCTCCATAAATTGGCTGGGTAATTCCACTGCATCCCAGGCAACGCCGTTAATTCCGCTCACCGCTGCCACATCAATTTGCGTGAGCATATGATGAATACCATGACCAAATTCGTGGAAAAGCGTGGTTACTTCATCGTGTGTTAGCAGTGAGGGAGTATCGCCCACTGGCGGAGTAAAGTTGCAGGTTAAAAAGGCAACCGGCAATTGAACACCGGAATTTGTTTTACGACGTACTCGCGCATCTGCCATCCAGGCACCGCCGCGCTTACCTTCGCGCGCAAACAAATCCAGATAGAAGCTCGCGATGTGTTTACCGTCTTTGGAGATTTGGTAGAAGCGAACATCTGGGTGATAGCTATCAAATTCAGCGACTTGTTTTACATCAATACCAAACAAACGTTTAACGACTTCAAACATTCCGCTAATAACTTTTTCTGCAGGGAAATAAGGGCGCAATTCTTCTTGCGAAATAGAGTATTTTTCTACGCGCAATTTTTCGCTGTAATAAGTGGTGTCCCAGGATTGCAAATCGGTGCAGCCCAAGCTCGCCGCAAACTCAGATAGTTCTGCGTAATCTCGCGCTGCATAGGGTTTTGACTTTTGGCCAAGCTCTTGTAAAAAATCTAAAACTTGTTTAGGGCTTTGCGCCATTTTGGTAGCAAGCGAACGCTCAGCGTAATTATTAAAACCTAATAATTGTGCAAGCTCATGACGCAACGAAAGTGTTTCAGCAATCAAAGCGGTGTTATCAAATTCTGCCGTAACTTCAATCTTGTTTTCAGCGTTGGTTTTTTTCGACTCAGCCGATGCACGGGTAACATATGCGGTATAAATTTCTTCGCGCAGTTTGCGGTCATCTGAATACATAATCACGGCGTAATAGGATGGGAAGTCGAGCGTAATGACATAACCTTCCAAAGATTTTTTTTGCGCCGCTTGTGCTGCTTGCGCAAGCGCAGATTCAGGTAAGCCTGCAAGCGCATCTGCGTTGTCAAAATGTTTGAACCATGCCTGGGTAGAATCTAAAACGTGATTAGAAAATTGCGTGGATAACTCAGATAAACGTTGCTGAATTTCCGCATAACGTTTTTTATCTTGCTCGTTTAACGCAACACCACCTAACCGGAAATCGCGCAGGGCGTTATCAACGGCTTGCTTTTGTGCTTGCGATAAATTTTTATACTCAGTGCTATCCGCCAATTGTTGGTAAGCCTTATACAAATCTTCGTTTTGGCTCAGCTCAGTACCGTATTCGGTCAAAAGTGCAATACTCGCATTATAGGCATTGCGCAATTCATCATTATTACGTACCGCATTTAAATGGCTCACTGGCGACCAGGCTTGATCCAACTTATCGCCTTGCTCCTCCAAAGGTGCAACCAATGTTGCCCAGGACGGCTGGGCCAAATTTGCGAGCAAATTTTGCAAATAGGTGCGGCTTTCCTGAATGATGTTGCTGACAGCCGGTTCAACGTGGGCAGCTTCAATGCTGGAAAAAGGTGGTAACACGTGGGACTGCAAGAGCGGGTTAGTCATGAGTGACTCCAAACGAAATGACACAAATATTTTCCTGTATGATACACCTTAAAAAATCGCCATGGCTTTGAAAAAAGAGATTAGTTTATGAAACACAACCAAAACCCCTTAAGCATTCGCAGCTACCAAGGCCACACACCACAATTTGGTAAAGATGTTTACGTCGACCCCGCCGCTATTGTGATTGGCGATGTTCAAATTGGCGACGACTCCTCTGTGTGGCCCTATGCGATTATTCGCGGTGATATGCATCGTATACGTGTGGGCGCCCGTACCAGTATTCAAGATGGCAGCGTACTTCATATCACCCATGCGAGCGATTTTAATCCTGCTGGCCACCCTTTAATCATTGGTGACGATGTCACTGTCGGTCATTCAGTCAACTTGCATGGCTGCACCATTGGCAACCGCGTACTCGTCGGTATTGGCTCAACGGTTTTGGACGGTGCGATTGTGGAAGATGATGTTGTAATTGGCGCAGGCACTTTAGTGCCACCGGGCAAGCGATTGGAAAGCGGATTTTTATATGTGGGCTCACCCTGCAAACAAGCTCGCCCCTTAAAAGATAGCGAGCGTGCATTTTTTAAATATTCAGCGGGTAATTATGTGAAGCTAAAGAATATTCATATTGCGGAATTGGAAGCGCTTGCGGAATAAATTTTAATCGTTGGTAGATAGACGCAAATTTAATCAGACTTCCTTCTATTGAAATTTTTCATTAAGGATAATCCATGCTTTCACATTATAACTTCTTAATTATTTTTTCTTTGTGGTTATTATAATATTCGCCAAGCAGAGGGTGATCCTCAATCCATTCCACAGGGGCTCTTACCAAGAAATTAAAATAAGATTCTGCGACCCTGAACGAAGGTAATAACTCCGGGAATTCACGGTAATTTTCAATATTACGGTGAGCTGAATATGTATTTCGAAAATCACAAACGGATTTTCTGTATTCTCGCCATTGTTCAATATCGCCTGCAAAATTTTTAAGTATTAAATCTCTCACAGTTTTTTCATAGTGCTCCGATGAGCTAGTTTTTTTCCAATGCAGCTCATTATCATCCGTTCCAAATACTTTGCACCATTTTATTATTAGATCATTAGCAGTAACATTTAAAAGATGAACCCAATATTCTATATCAGGGATACTCTTAGCATTTTCGTTAAAATACTCAATCACAACCTTATAAAAACAATAACTTTGCGTATATTCAATCAACAAACAAGCTTGATTAGCAAAAATTTTTTCATTAAACAGAAATATCTTTTTATCCCAGACAGCCTTCATATACCGTAACGATATTTCACTCATACAAATATGACCTAAAAATTCTATTTCGAATAAAGTAATCACATGAAATTTTATTCACATACCAAATTCTACCGCAGAAACTCATTACTCTTTACTTTTGCCCTTTCCTCTCTTCCGAAAACAGGAAATAGCCGCACCACACAAACCACCGATAACAAATAAAAATGGCCCAATAATCACTCCAAGCAAAACCATATAGGCTATAGCTGATTCCAATCCAGCTTCGGCAGCCCCGTGCATGAATGAAAATCTATTGAACAATCCAAATATAAAGGAAGTAACCAACAAGAAGAGTACACAAAGCGCACCTGATTTTGCAGCAACTTTCAGATAGCCTGTTTCTTTTAATACGAATACCAAAAAAGCGATAAAGATACAGGCAAATGTTATTAGTACGAAATGATTCATTAAAGTTTCCTTGTGAAGGATCACACTACCTGTATTGCAGGGATATTTATTAAGGTTTAATCATCTACCAAGTTTTGCCGTAAAAATTCATCGTGCGTGGGCAAATTTTTTACCATGGATTGAATTGCCTGCCGCGCCATTTTTAGCGTATCGCTAATTTCCTGGTAATCCATGTTATCTACACGCGGGCAGTATTTGTTGGGACGAATGCCCATGCCTTCGAATACGGATTGCCAGCTGGTACTGCGGAATAATTCATCGGTACCTTCGCGTACTAAACCATGGCCTTTAAAGAGTGCGATACGCTCTTGTAAAGATTCTGGTAACTCCATATTTTTACAAAAGCGCCAGAAGTCTGTGTCTTCGCGCTGTGTCGTGCAGTAGTGCAGCACAATAAAATCGCGCACTTCTTCAAAGTCTGCCGTCATACGGCGGTTGTACTCTTTGATTAAGGTTGGGTCACAATCACGGTCGGGGAAGAAGCGCAAAAAGAAATCCATGCCGCGTGCAATTAAATGGATGGATGTTGATTCCAAAGGTTCAACAAAACCGGATGCCAAACCGAGCGAGAGGCAATTTTTCTCCCACATATTTTTGCGGCGACCGGTAGCGAAAGGAATTACGCGCGGATCGTTAATACGCGGCGCATCTAGATTTTTTAGCAGTGTGGATTTTGCTTCAGCGTCTGTACAAAATTTACTGGAATATACATAACCGTGACCGGTGCTGTTGCGCAGCGGAATTTTCCAACTCCAACCTGCTTTGCGCGCAGTGGCAGTTGTGTAGGGCGGACGCTTTTCCTGCGCTTCGGTTTTTACAACTACTGCGCGGTCACAGGGTAAATATTTTGACCAATCTTCAAAACCAACACCGAGCGTTTTCTCAATCAAAAGCGCTTTAAAGCCGGTACAGTCGATAAAGAAATCACCATGGATTTCTTTGCCGTCTTTCATGATTAATTTTTCAATATTGCCGCTGTCAGTTTGCGTGACTTTTTCGACGGTTCCCTCTGTGCGTTTTACACCACGCTCGTAAGCGTAACCGCGCAAATATTCTACGACTAATTTTGCATCCAGATGAACCGCATAACTTGCGCCGCCAATCGGTGTGTTTTGTAATTGCGTCGGCCAGAAGAAACGTTCTTGCTCCGCCATCACCGAGCAGGGTGAAAAGTCTTGCAGTGGCGATGTGTCGCCTTGCATGGTGGCTTTTAACCAGCATTGATAAAAATCGTGCGAGCCAATGCGTTTGCCGATAACACCGAAGGGATGGAAATAGGATTCGTTTTTTTGTCGCCAGTCGATAAATTTAATGCCGAGTTTGAAACAGGCCTGCGTATTTTGCACAAATTGTTGTTCGTCGATGCCGAGGTTTTGGATCAATCGTACAACGGGAGGAATTGTAGATTCACCGATACCGATTGTGCCCAAATCATCTGACTCAACCAATTCGATTTCGCACAAATTGGATTTGAGGTGATAGGACAACATGGAAGCTGCAATCCAGCCTGACGTACCGCCACCCACAATCACGATTTTTTTTATTGGATTAATACTGCTTGTCATTTGTGTTTTGCCGCTCTCGCTGAATCAACTACTGAAATAAAATTGTTATCAAAAACATAAGAATCTTTGCGCATAGATTTTTACCAACTGGCGTTTTCCACTAACAAACCGGAGCTGCTAGTGTCATGTGCAGTGGTGAATTGCCAGGTACAAGCTTGAATTGCGCGGCGCACTGCATCAATCGCTTTATGACGTGGAAAGCTCGCGCGCCAGGCAAGGGAAATTTTTCGTTTTGGCTGCCCTTGTAAAGGTCTTGTCGACAAAGCTTGCGCAGAAAAAAGCGCGGAGCTGGTGGCCGACGACGGTAAAATACTAACGCCTA
Source organism: Cellvibrio zantedeschiae (assembly GCF_014652535.1). Taxonomy (NCBI): domain Bacteria; kingdom Pseudomonadati; phylum Pseudomonadota; class Gammaproteobacteria; order Cellvibrionales; family Cellvibrionaceae; genus Cellvibrio; species Cellvibrio zantedeschiae. The sequence continues at coordinate 99,082 of NZ_BMYZ01000005.1, forward strand.
AACCAAGCGCGATCATGTGGCGCAACGTATCCAGACTACTGCATTCAATGCTGTTGTTTTGCGCCGCTGGATAAACCGCCAACATTTGTGTGCGCAGGCATTGTTTATCGCTTAGCAGCAAAAAAGTTTGATCTTCAAGATCATTCAATCCGATGGATTTTTTGGCCGCTAATGGATGGTTGAGCGGCATCACTAATTGCAAAGGCTCGCTGTAAACTTCCTGGCTGACAATATCTGCTTCGGTAAAAGGCTGGGAGATTAAGATGGCATCCAGCTCGCCAGTGCGCAGTTTTTCGCGCAAGTCGCTGTTGTAGCCTTCATAGCAAGTTAACGAGAGTTGGTTTGCGATCAACCGCAATGAGGGAATCAGCTGGGGCAGGAGCGAGGGGCCGAGAGTAAAAATTGCGCCCAATTTCAACTCGCCAGACAACTGATCTTTATCGGCCGCGGCCAGAGCGGTAATCGCATCAGCCTGACTTATCACGCGCTGGGCTTGGGCAATAATCTGTTCTCCCATTTGGGTTGCCCGAATACCGGATTTACTGCGCTCAAACAGCAGCACCCCCAAATTATCTTCCAGCTTGCGCACCGCCATACTCAAAGCTGATTGGCTGATATTGCATAGCTCGGCCGCACGACCAAAATGTTGGGTTTGCGCAAGGGTTACCAGGTAGCGAAGTTCAATCAGGGTCATAAGGTTCTGCTAAATACGAAATTTCTATTTACAGGATGGCCGGAAAGCCGCAGCCAGTCTACTCCCGAATGATCAATAGGTAAAATTGATTAGGTTTGAATTGAGGTGTTTTCTGTCATTCCTGTACAAATGGCGACTCTCCTTTGATCCGGCATTCCATGGACGGAATGCTCGCTTCTCCTACCAGAGATAGAAATGGAGAAATTCAGGAGTGCACGTGCAAGACCAAGTAAAAACACACATTAAAAAATAATAAGTCGGTGATCTTATGACAAATGCTCAACTTTCAGTCCATTTTTTCCTCCAGATGCTTGTCATCCTGGCTACCTGCCGTGGAGTTGGCTGGCTCGGTAAAAAATTCCTTAACCAACCCCAAGTCGTCGGCGAGATGATTGCGGGTGTACTGCTTGGCCCAACCCTGTTTGGCCTGCTCGCTCCGGAATGGCAAAAGGCCCTTTTCCCAAAAGAATCTATCAGCGTACTTTACGTATGTGCCCAGGTAGGTGTAGGTCTTTACATGTTCATTGTGGGCTTAGGCTTCCGCAAGGATCACTTTAAAGCCAACGCCGGCGCTGCCGCCGCTGTGTCTATTTCGGGTATGGCTGCTCCATTCGTTGTAGCAATCATGATCACACCTTGGTTGATGACTATTCCAGGCCTTTTCTCTGATAAAGCTACCCAGTTCAACGCCACCTTATTTATGGGTGCAGCGATTGCAATTACTGCGTTCCCCATGTTGGCACGTATTATTCACGAGCGTGGTTTAACCAACTCCAAGCTTGGCACCTTGTCGCTTTCAGCAGGCGCTATTGATGATGCTGGTGCCTGGTGTGTATTGGCCATCGTATTAGCCAGCTTCGGTGCCGGTGCTTCTTTAGCCATCACAACCATTGTTGGCGGCGTGATTTTCGCCAGCGTGGTATTGCTACTTGGCCCACGTCTGTTCGCTCCATTGGGTCGTATCGTTGAGCGCGAAGGTAAAATCACCCCCAACGTATTGGGCATTACTTTGATGGCATTTATGTTGTCTGCCTTTGTTGCGGATGGTATTGGCTTGCACGCTGTATTCGGTGGCTTCTTGCTCGGTACCGTAATGCCACGCGGCAAGTTTGTTGAAGAATTGAAAAAGCAAATCGAGCCATTCGCTGTGGTTATCCTTTTACCAACCTTCTTCACCTTCTCTGGCCTCAACACCTCTTTGACCATGATCAATAACGTTGAATTGGTGTTGATCGCGCTCGCAGTATTGGCTGGCTCTATTATCGCTAAAGGCGGCGCTTGCTACGCAGCAGCTCGTTTGTGCGGCCAGGACAATCGTACCGCTCTGGGCATTGGCGCTTTGATGAACTCACGCGGCTTGATGGAATTGATCATCATCAACATTGGCTTGCAAAAAGGCGTAATTGGCACTGGCCTCTTCTCTATGCTGGTATTGATGGCAATTGTCACTACCTTGATGGCATCACCTCTGTTTGAATATGTTTACGGCAAAAAGGCTCGCGAAACAGGTGAGCTGGATGCACTAGACCCCAGTGCAGCAAACGCCTAGTAATCCCGCTGTTCCAAGAACAGCTTCTGGACAACCCCCAGAAAACTTTAGCCGCCTTTAAGGCGGCTTTTTTATGGGCACAATTTATGACCATCCTGTCACGCCTATCTTCATCTCGGCACCTAAATGTCGATTTTCTTTACAAAAATATTTCAGCCCCACTAATTTTGTGACCAGCATCACACTAAAATCAAGGGATTACGCGCCTTGGTATAGCTTTTGCTCACTTCTTAGTCAGTTGTTTTCAATGCCATTTAATATCGGGATTAACCAAATGCCATCCATAAAAAACCTCGCTCTCGTTGTCATTGCCAGCCTGTTTGCTGCCGAAACCTTTGCTGCTCCTATTAGCATCACCCTTACCAGCCCAACCTCAAGAACGGGGGTGGACTCAGATTCTGCTTATGCAATGAGTTATAACTATGTTAAGCCCGAAGTAAGCTTAAATTTGACCGGTTGGACTTATGGTGTAACAGAAACAGTAGTGAACGACACTTGTAAAACCTGGAAACCAAAAACCAAAACTACGCCCAAGACCTGTATTGCCTGGAATACTAAAACCACAAAAACCCCAGACAACAAAGCTAAACAAGTGCTGGTTGGCAATTTCGGTTCAAGTAATGGGATTGGCGTTGAGAAGGCTAGCACTCCAAACCATGCAATGGACAACGAAGGCGGTTACTTCGATATGGTAATGCTGTCTTTCAGCAGCTTAGTGACCTTGAACAGCATTGACTTAGGTTGGATTTCGAACGATAGCGATGTTTCTATCCTGGCCTTCAATGGTACTCCGGGCCAGTTATCACCTGCGGGCAAAAGCTGGGAAAGCCTGTTAGGCAATGGCTGGCAATCAGCTGGCAACTATTACAATGTAGGTAGCAGCCCTAAAACCGTTAACCCATTAAACATTACGTCTCAATATTGGTTAATTGGTGCTTACAATCCTTTACTGGATAGCATCACTAAAGACACCAATACCGATTATTTTAAGCTGCAAGGCATTAAAGTGACCAAAGTGGTAAAAGTACCTGAGCCAAGTGCATTGGTATTGTTAGGTCTTGGTTTATTGAGCCTGGTGGCTGTACGTCGCCGCAAAATCTAATCAATCCGGTTAGTAAAAAGGGCGCTTTGAATTATCAAAGCGCCCTTTTTTATGTTTACTTTTTTTCGCTCAGTTGTCGTCGCAGCGCTGTGATAACCGGTACGACCTCCGGGCGAATATGTCGCCACAGATAAAAAGCTTCTGCTGCCTGACCAACCAGCATGCCCAAACCATCGGCGATTTTTGCCGCGCCATTTTCCAATGCCCATTTCAAAAACACGGTTGGCTCGGCACCGTACATCAAGTCATAGCAATAAGCATTGGGGTTTAACAAATCCGCAGGTAGGGGCGGTAGGTCTCCGCTCAAGCTTGTTGATGTACCGTTAATAATCAAATCGAATTTTTCGCCTGCCAGCTGCTCGAAACTGCTCGCTTTCACATCGCCCAAATCATGAAATTCTGCAACCAGTTCTTCGGCTTTGGAGAGGGTACGATTCGCAATCACTACCTGGATTGGGTGCTCCGCTAACAGCGGCTGTAAAATTCCGCGCACCGCTCCGCCAGCGCCCAAAATCAACACACGCTTACCTTGAATCTCCCAGTCAAGGTTGTGCATGTCGTGCACCATACCTATGCCGTCGGTGTTATCGCCCAGGATTTTGCCATCGGTTTGTAGCGCCAGAACATTAACCGCACCGGCTCGCTGCGCGCGTGGCGTTAACTCCTGCGCAAAACCAAATGCTTCCACTTTAAAAGGAATGGTGACATTCAAACCTTTGCCGCCCTGCGCAAAAAATGCCTGGACGGTTTTTACAAATTCATCCTCAGCCACCAGCTGTTTCGCATAATGCAAATCCTGCCCCGTTTGCTCGGCAAACTGGCGATGAATAGCGGGGGATTTGCTGTGGTTGATGGGGTTGCCAAATACAGCGTATTGATCGGTCATAGGAATCCAAAATATCGATGCAGCACAAGCAGTCACCCCTTTTAAGGGATGACAGGATTAGCCAATAAGCATGCTGCTTTTATCGGGAATTTATTTCAACCAGTCGCGCTGCGGCAAAAATTTTTCGTAAAGTTCGGCCTCAGCGCTGCCGGGTTGGGGATTATAGTCATATTCCCAGCGGACTAAAGGGGGAAGGGACATAAGAATGGATTCTGTGCGGCCACCGGTCTGCAAACCGAACAAAGTGCCCCGGTCGTACACCAGGTTAAATTCTACATAACGACCGCGACGATAGAGTTGGAATTGGCGTTCACGCTCGCCAAAAGGTGTATTTTTCCGGGCAGCAAGAATTGGCTGGTAGGCGGGAACATAGCTATCACCTACAGCGCGCAAAAAAGCAAAGCTCTTATCAAACCCTTGCTCATTGAGATCATCAAAAAACAAGCCGCCCACACCGCGCGCCTCATTGCGATGCTTGAGGTGAAAATATTCATCGCACCATTTTTTGTAGCGCGGGTAAACATCCTCGCCAAATGGATCGCAGGCGTTTTTAGCGGTTTGATGCCAATGCACCACATCAGCTTCGCTGCCGTAATAGGGAGTTAAATCATAGCCGCCACCAAACCACCACACCGGCTCAGCACCTTCTTTTTCGGCGATAAAGAACCGCACGTTAGCGTGGCTGGTAGGCACATAAGGGTTATTCGGATGGATTACCAGCGAAACGCCCATGGCCTCGAACGCGCGGCCAGCCAATTCAGGGCGATGGGCCGTGGCGGATGCGGGCATTTGCGTGCCGTGAACATGAGAGAAGTTAACACCACCTTTTTCGATCACAGTTCCGTTTGCCAAAACCCGTGTGCGACCACCGCCACCCTCAGCGCGAACCCAGGAATCCTCCACAAAACCAGCTCCACCGTCCTCCGCAGCAAGTGCGTTGCAGATGCGGTCTTGTAAATCTAATAGATAGGCTTTAACGGCTGATTTATCAGGGGCATTATTCATAGGAAGTTTTAACTCTGAGGCGGATTCTGAACGCCATTCTACTGGGCACGACTAGAAAGCGCTAAGCCCGGAATTTGATGTATATCATCCAGCCTGTAATTAACCAGCGCGTACTACTTCGCCGGTCATCAGATCGCGAATTTCGGAAGGATTTGCGCGCTTACCAACGGCACCCGAGGTAATTGCATCCAGCTCATCGCCAAAGTATCGGTGAACATCAAAACCTGTACGCGCAGGAGGGCGACCCTGGGTATTGCAAGAAGTAGATACTATAGGTGCTCCGAAAGCGCGGCTAAGGCCGGCAGCCACCGGGTGATCCGTCACACGCAGGGCAACGCCAGTGTAATCGCCAGTTATCCACTTGGGCGCAATACCGTTATTAGGTACCAGCCAAGTCACGGGACCGGGCCAGGTTTTTTTGATACGTTGCCGCTGAATATCGTTCAAATGATAGATAAAAGGTTCGAACTGGCTGATATCTGCCGCCAACAGGATTAAACCTTTATTAACAGGACGCTGTTTCATGTCCAATAACGCCATAACCGCGTCTTCATTGAAAGGGTTACAACCCAAACCCCAAACCGCTTCCGTCGGATAGGCGACAACGCCGCCCTGCCACATTTGTTTAGCCGCATATTGAACACGGGGATTTAACGACCAATTCATCATAAAAAGCGCCTTAAAAGTAGATGTTGGCAATCTACCGAAATAAGGGCCGCAAGGGAACCTGGGAACACGGCTTTCGCCAAGATTCAGCGTCCGGCGTTTACGAAATTCAAACTCAATATCTTTAAGGCTCAAAGCAAACCATACAAATACTTGGGTAATATTGCGTAAAAATGGTTGTGCTTACTGTGAATCAGCGTAATTTTCAAAATCCTAACTATTAATACCCGGAGCAATAATGACTACTACTCGCCGTAAATTCCTTACCGCCGGTGCTGTTACCGGTGCCGCACTTGCATCAGCAGGCACTTTGGCTGCGGCTCCCAACACCGCGCCTAAACTCTTGCACCATGTTTTTTTCTGGCTCAAGAACCCCAACTCCGCCGCCGACCGCGCCAAATTAATTGCCGGTGTTAAATCCCTTGCAGCTATTGAAACTGTACGCAGCATCCATGTGGGTGTTCCGGCATCGACGGAAAAACGCGATGTGGTCGATAACTCTTACCATGTATCTGAATTGCTAGGTTTTGATGATGTAGCGGGTCAGGATGCCTATCAAGTGCATCCGCTGCATAAAAAGTTTGTCGATGAACATCAACATTTGTGGAGCAAAGTGGTGGTGTATGACGCGATGAAAGTGGATTAAGGGCTCGCTGGATTTTTACTACTTGTAAAAAATCGCGTTAGAAAACCCCGCTGCGGCGTTCCGGAGCGGGGTTATAAGCGTGCTAGATATAAATCACTCATACCCGCTGATAACCAGCACCTATTTGTTGCACGAACCCCTTGATCTCCAAGCCAATTAACTGGCCCGCAATTGAACCCACCGCAATGCCGGTACGCTCCACCAAATCATCGATATTGACCGGGTCATAGCCCATAGCGCGGATAATTTGTTGCTCCGCCGGTGATAACAAATCGAGCGACTTTTCGTCCAATTCGGTTTTTTTAGCCGCCTTTTGTTTCAATTTGTGCAAGTTTTCCAATTGATAACCGAGCATACCCTGCAGCTGATCAACAATATCCTGGCCTGTTTCCACCAAAGTTGCGCCCTGGCGAATCAGTTGATGGCAGCCCCTCGCCAAAGGATTGTGAATAGAACCCGGAATCGCAAATACCTCACGATTTTGTTGCAAGGCGGCTTGAGCGGTAATGAGCGAACCGCTTTGGACTGCTGCTTCTACCACCAAAACACCCCAACTCAGGCCGCTGATAATACGGTTGCGCTGGGGAAAATTGGCGGCTTTGGAACCGCTGCCCAAGGGTAACTCGCTTACCAATGCACCACCTGTCTCCACAATCTCTTGTGCCAATCTGCGGTGGCGTGACGGGTAAATCAGATCCAAACCAGTACCCATTACCGCTATGGTCTTCCCACCGCCGGCTAAGGCTCCCTGATGGGCAGCTGCATCCACCCCCAAGGCCAAGCCGCTGGTAATTACAAAACCATTGGCCGCGAGGAACTCCGCAAAACGCTGGGCATTTTCACCCCCGCCCGCGCTGGGATTACGGCTACCGACAATGGCAATTTGTGGAAGGCTGAGCAAATGAATATCACCACGCACAAATAGCAATGGCGGCACCTTGGGAATCTGGCTTAATAACTCTGGATAGGAGGCATCACTAATCGATACCAAGTGTACGTCGGGCTGCAGATCCAGCCATTCCAAATCGAGCAGCGCTTTTTGGCCAACAGCTGAGTTATCGGCATGGGATTGGAATTCCCGCACAGCCGATAAAGACTCTTCATCCAGCAAGGATTGCAAACGATTGATTGGCGCACTTAAAGCGGCTTCTGGAGAACCAAAATGCTTGATAAGCCGTTGGAAGCTTGCCGCACCCACATGAGGTAAGCGATGTAAAACGAGGGAGTAAAAGCGAGGATCTTGCATGATTCTTCCTTGAGAAGCTGGCGGTGCTTCGTGCACCGCCGCCAACTAATTTTATGGATTTTGCAGTGAATCGCCAACCGTCAAGGGGCGATCGGCTTCCAATACCAAAGCGAAGCTCATTTTCTTAAAGGTACGGAAGACCATCAACAGACCAGCGCGCTCATCCGGCAAAGACACCATGCCGCCAGTCACACGATCCGCCACAACTTCACCTTTTTTATAAATAGCTAACACGTTGCCAGGCTTAATGCCTTCACGGTCACCGCGGTTAATCATAACAACGTTATATTTACCCACCTGCTGAACACCGCCTTCAACACCAATAATTGTACCGGTAATTTCACTATCGGGGCCGCTTGGGAAAAAGGTTGAACTGGTTGAGCGGTCTTCGCTTGGCAAAAGTTTATCGCCAATACGAATTTCTTCGTTCGCGCGAACAACGTTAACAGTGGCCACATCACCCTTAATAGATTTAATACTTACCGAACCCACACCAAGTGCATGCATGCCCAAGACTTCACGAGTTTTGGGGTCGTAGAAAAACTCGCCTTTGCGGAAAACACCAAAGTTGGTTAAATCTTTAAAATCCCCACGCGCATAAGCTTCGTCGCCCGCACCAGATACTATGCGTTTTTGTGGACCGGCGAGAATATAAGGAGCCTTGTCTAAAGTTTTCTCACTATCAATTATGCGGCTGCGCGACAGGAAGCTATCGATGCGATCCAGTGGAATTGCAGTAATCGCCGCTTCGTTTTGTACGACACGTATTTGAGGGCTCAATTTTTCAGTGGCGTTAATACCGCTGCCACCAGCACCGGGAACCAACTTGAGCGTGCGCTCAGAGGTCAAACGCGCTTCGCCGTCGATATAAATCAACTTGATTAAATCGCCAGGGTAAATCAAATGGGGGTTTTCAATTTGGGGGTTGGCATGCCAGATTTCTGGCCATTTCCAAGGGGAATTCAGGAAGGTGCTGGAGATATCCCAAAGGGTATCGCCTCTTTTTACGGTGTATTCATCCGGATGTCCGGTTTTGAGCAGGGCATCTTGCGCCCATACATTCAAGCTCAAAAAGGCAGCGGCTATAAGGCCAATAAATATTTTTTTCATAGAAACCGATCCTGTTTTATTCGGCCATGGGACAGATAGACGTTATAATAGCTTATTAATCCGACACGCTGCTTCCAGAATACAGAGTAATTCCTGTACGATCATCATGTTAGCAGCGCTTATTATCTTTTTACTAGAAGTTTGTCACAAGACTATGGCGATATTAGAAATACTCGAATTCCCCGATCCCCGCTTACGCACTATAGCCAAGCCCGTTACCCAGGTAGACGACCGCGTGCGCAAGTTGATCGACGACATGTTTGAAACCATGTACGACGCTCCCGGTGTTGGCTTGGCCGCTTCGCAAATCAATGTGCATGAACGCATAGTAGTTATAGACGTGAGTGAGGATAAATCCCAGCCATTAGTATTTATAAATCCCGAAGTCACGGTTCTGGATAGCGATATGCACGAGTACGATGAAGGTTGCCTCTCCGTACCCGGCTTTTACGAAACCGTAGAGCGCCCCGAGCACATTAGCGTTACTGCATTGGATCGCGATGGCAAATCCTTTACGATCAAACCTGATGGTTTATTAGCGGTGTGCATTCAACACGAGTTGGATCACCTGAACGGTAAGTTATTTGTGGATTATATTTCCCCGTTCAAACGCGGCCGTATTAAGAAAAAGCTCGAGAAAAAACACAAAGAAGAGGCGCGCTAAGCGCCTTTTTGTTTTGGTTAGCTAATGCTTTGAAGTATGCCCTATAGCGTTCAACCAATTAAGAAGGGAATCGTCATCCTCGCGTAGCGGACCGCTGGATTACTCGCTACGCTCGCCCTTCGGGTCAGCCTGCGGCTGTTCAAGCACTTTGTGCTTAGTCCCACTACGCGAGGATGACGACTCCCCATAGAATCACTTTTATTGCTTAAGAATCCATGACAGACACCCCACTAAATATCATCTTCGCCGGTACACCCGAATTTGCCGCCGAGCACCTAAAAGCCCTGATCGGCAGCCGCCACAAGGTCATTGCTGTCTATTCCCAACCAGATCGCCCCGCCGGTCGCGGTAAAAAGCTCACGGCAAGCCCGGTAAAAGAAGTCGCGCTGGAACACAACATTCCCGTATACCAGCCACTCAACTTTAAAAGTGACGAGGCAAAAGCCGAGCTGGCTGCCCTAAATGCAGATTTGATGGTCGTGGTTGCCTATGGGTTAATCCTGCCCAAAGTCGTGTTGGACACTCCGCGCTTGGGTTGTATTAACGTCCATGCCTCGATTCTTCCACGCTGGCGCGGCGCAGCTCCCATCCAACGGGCCATTGAAGCAGGCGATACCGAAACTGGCGTTACCATTATGCAAATGGATGTTGGCCTCGATACCGGTGATATGCTGATAAAAGCGTTTTGCCCGATTTTGGCGACAGATACCGGCGGTATTCTGCATGATCGACTCCTGAATATCGGCACTCCTGCGTTGCTGGAAGCCTTGGATCAAATCCAATCTGGCCAAACCAAGCCTATCAAACAGGATGATGCGCTCAGTAATTACGCCCCAAAACTTAGCAAAGAAGAAGCGGCGCTAAACTGGAAGCTACCTGCCGTTGAACTCGAACGGAAAGTACGGGCGTTTAACCCATTTCCAGTCGCCCACACCAAACCAGCGGGCTCCGGTGATGATGCTCGCATTCGGGTTTGGGCGGCAAAAGCCATGGACAAACCAACCGACGAGCCGCCTGGAACGATTATAGGAATAACAACCTACGGCCTTTCAGTGGCATGCCAAAGCGGCCAGCTAATATTGGAAAAGCTACAACTGCCGGGGAAAAAGCCAATGGGCGTTACAGAAATTCTTCTCGGTCATCCCGATCTATTTAAACGGGGCGATAAACTGGAGATTCCAACTTGATCAGCGTTCGCGCCGCCGCCGCGCAGGTATTAGCGAAGATTCTTCAAGGACAAGGCTCTCTGTCCAGCTTGTTGCCCGCAATCCAGCATCAAGTTGCCGAGCAAGACCGCCCACTGCTGCAAGAATTGTGTTTCGGTACTTGCCGCTATCAGCCGCAACTAAGCGCCTACATTGAATGTCTGGTCGATAAGCCCTTGCGCGCCAAGGACAGCGACATTCAGGCGCTCTTGCTGCTCGGTCTTTATCAGCTGCTACACACGCGCATCCCCGACCACGCCGCATTAGGCGAAACGGTAGAAGTCACCCGGTTTTTGAAAAAGCCTTGGGCGACCAGCCTGGTAAATGGGGTGCTGCGTAAATTCCAGCGCGACAAAGGCAAACTAGACAAGCTACTCGCGCAAAACTACGCATTTCAGACCAATCATCCCGCATGGATGGAAGCTTCTCTACGCAAAAATTGGCCGAACCAGCTCGAAGAAATTATCGCTACCAACAATAGCCATCCGCCTTTTACACTGCGAATCAACACCCAAAAAATCAGCCGCGATAAATATCTAGCCCTGCTCCAGGACGCGGATATCGCAGCCAACCCAACTACATTTAGCCCCTACGGGATCACGCTGGAAAACGCCTGCGATCCGCGCAAATTGCCATTTTTCAGCGAAGGCTGGGTTAGCGTACAAGATGAAGCGGCGCAATTGAGTGCCGATCTGCTGCAATTATCGCCAAACTTGCGGATATTAGATGCTTGTTGCGCACCAGGAGGTAAAACTGGCCACATTCTGGAGTTGGAACCCAACTCGCAAGTTACCGCATTGGATGTCGACGAACGCCGCCTTGGTCGCGTGCGTGAAAACCTCGCCCGCCTCGGGGCTGAAGCAAACATAATATGCGGCGATGGGACAACTAAAGATTGGTGGGATGGCGAATTATTCGACCGCATCCTGCTGGATGCTCCCTGTTCGGCAACGGGAATTATTCGCCGCCACCCGGATATCAAAGTGCTACGCACCCCGGAAGAACTCGACAAGCTCGGCGAATTACAAATCAAATTACTCAACAACCTTTGGTCGCTCTTAAAGCCTGGCGGAATTCTGGTGTATGCCACCTGCTCGGTCATGCCCAAAGAAAATACCCAGGTTGTGGAAGCCTTTTTGAAACGCCAACCGCAAGCTGAATGCGATATTTTGGATGCTGAATGGGGCATAAGCCAAACCTGCGGCCGCCAATTGCTTCCGTCAGCAGCGGGACATGATGGTTTCTATTATGCACGCCTGCGCAAACTCTAATCAGAACCTAGATCATCACGGCACAAGGTTCAACGATAGTTCGATACGAATCAGATAAGGGGAAGGATATGAACGAAACCATTACCGCCCGCTGCCAATGTGGCGCTGTTAAATTTACAGCCAACAGCCAACCCCTGATTCAATTCGTTTGCCACTGCAAAGACTGCCAAACTGCAGCCGGGCAGCCATTTGTGGGTTTGGTTTTTTTCAAACGTAAATATGCCGATATTTCAGGGGAACTGAGCCAGCATAAATTCGTTGCTGATTCAGGCAAGGCAACAGCGCGCGACTACTGTGTGCAGTGCGACACTGTTATGTTTGATCACTCCGAAGGCTTTCCCGGAATTATTGGTGTAATGCAGGAGCGAATTTTGGGTGACTTTGAATTTCTCCCCCACTGCCATGTGTGGGTAAAAAGTAAGCTTGATGAAATTGTGATTCCCGAGGGCGCAACGCAATATCAGGAAAGCCTTATTCTTTGAGTAACTGCGCTATGGCCGCCGTAGCCATATCGAAATAACCGGGGTCGTTCTGGCTCTTGGCGCCAATCAAACCGCCCTGTAAAAGCGCAAAAATCTGCCGGGCTTTTTCCGGCGTTTTTGCCATATCCAAGCACTCCAACTGAGCTTCAATCCAGCCAATATTTAACGCGTAAAAGGTTTTCATTTCCCGCTGAATTTCTTCCGGCAGGTTTTTAATCTCCGCCGCCAGCATGGTACAGACCGTCATCCGCTGGCTGGTCGCGGCCTCTTGGCGAAAAAGGGCAATCATGGCATCCAGGGCCTTATGCGGATCAAGATAATGCTCTGCAATCTGGGTTAAGGCTCCTTCTAGACGCAGGCGATAGGCGCGCGCGACCTCCACCCCCAAATGAGTTTTAGTCGGGAAATGATAATGAATACTCGCACTTTTAATACCCAACTCAGCCGCTAACTCGCGAAAGCTAAAGGCCGAGTAGCCACGGCTTGCAATCGCCTCCTGTGCCAGTTCGATAATTTTGTCGCGGGTGGTGGTGGCCATAGCTTTAAGACTTGATGATTTTTGTCAGCATAATATCCCAATACACCTATCTAGTGGTAGATAGGCTTGACGAAAGCAAAAATCGGCCTTAACTTACCTATCACTAGGTAGGCAAATTCAGGAGTGGATCGTAGTGAATAGTTTAACAACACAAGTCGTGGTTTTAGGCAGCGGCCCTGGTGGTTATTCAGCGGCATTTCGAGCAGCGGATTTAGGTTTGGATGTGATCATGATTGAGCAATATTCTACGCTTGGTGGTGTGTGTTTGAACGTAGGCTGCATTCCCTCCAAAGCCTTATTGCATGTGGCAGAAGTGATCAACGAATCCAAACACGCCGAACATTTGGGAGTGAGCTTTGGCCCCGCAACTTACGAACTGGATAAGGTTCGCGCCTACAAAGACTCCGTTGTGGGTAAATTAACTGGTGGCGTTTCGGGCATGGCGAAGGGGCGTAAAGTGCAAATCGTCCACGGTTACGGTAGCTTTACCGATGACCGCCATATCCAAGTCGTCAACGGCAATGAAACTACTCTAATTCAATTTGAACACGCGATTATTGCGGCGGGTTCATCCAGCGTAAAATTACCTTTTATCCCTGAAGACCCTCGCATCTTCGATTCAACGGGCGCGTTGGAATTGAAGTCTGTGCCTGCCCGTTTGCTGGTCATTGGCGGCGGTATTATCGGTTTGGAAATGGCGACCGTGTACGAGGCGCTGGGCAGCAAAGTAACCGTCGTAGAATTTGCCGATCAGGTCATCCCAGCGGCCGATAAAGACTTGGTAAGCGTTTTCACCCGTTACAACAAAGACAAATTCGAATTATTGCTTTCCACCAAAGTGGAAGCCGTAACAGCAAAACCCGATGCGATAAGTGTGAAATTCAGTAGCGCTACTGAGGAGCGCAGTTTTGATGCAGTTTTGGTCGCCGTAGGGCGCACACCTAACGGCAAGAAAATCGCTGCGGAAAAAGCAGGCGTGAATGTAGACGAACGCGGATTTATTGCTGTAAACAAATACCTACAAACCAATGTCCCGCATATTTTTGCGATTGGCGACATAGTCGGCCAACCCATGCTCGCCCACAAAGCCAGTCACGAAGGCCACGCTGCTGCAGAAGTTATCGCCGGGCACAAACACGAATTTGTGCCGCTAGCGATTCCGTCCATCGCCTACACCAGCCCGGAAATTGCCTGGGTCGGACTAACCGAAAAAGAAGCACAGCAACGCGGCATCAATTACAAAACAGCCGTTTATCCCTGGTCTGCCAGCGGCCGCGCACTCAGCGCCGACCGCAGCGAAGGCAAAACCAAATTGATTTACGACCCGGTTACCGACCGTTTATTAGGTGCAGGTATTGTGGGAATCCACGCAGGAGAATTATTAGGTGAACTCACACTCGCGCTGGAATTTAATGCAAGCGTAGAAGACGTAGCTCTCACAATTCACGCGCATCCAACGCTGCATGAAACTGTTGGGCTTGCGGCAGAACTCGCGGGTGGAACGATTACGGATTTACCGAATCCAGCTGCGGTGAAACGATAACTCTAAAAACTAAAAAGCCGATAAGTGAAATGACTTATCGGCTTTTTTTATTAACGAACAACTAATAATCAATCTGACGGCTAGCTATTTATTTCCATTGTTTGGCACGTCTCAGGCACACAAGCAAAAGACCTCCAAATAACAAAGCGAGCGAGCTCGGCTCAGGCACTTTTGAGTACGTATAGCTATAGTCATTAGTAGACCAGGCATCAAATTCAGAAGCAGAAGCATAAAAAAAGTTGCCGCCAATCGTAGTAAAGGCATGCACCCAGAAATCATTGCTGCCCCACATAATAGTATTCGTTTTATTAAGCAATCCACCAAAAAGGTATCCGTCACCTATAGGCTCGCCATTAATTTCATTAGCTTGGTAATTGTGACCATCAATAAGCAAAGATACGTCGGTAATCGCATCTATATTTGCACCGAAAGTGTCAGCCTGGAAGGTAATGTATCCGGATATAGGATCTTGTGGTGGCGTAGTGCCATTAGTAACAGCAGTGAAGCCTTTAGCAGAAAAATCAATCTTATAAATTGCAGCTTGCGACGCACCTGCAAATAAAAGACATGCTGCAGCCAAACCAAAACGAAATAAATTTAGATATTTCATAAATGTTCCATATTGATAATTTTTATTAAAACCCTGTGCAACCTGATGGCTACAGGAGGACATATTACCGCATGTCTAAATTTCAACCAGCTATATTTTTAAAAATTGAGAAATGAGTACTCTTCCTTTTCATAAACTTCCCACTATTTTGGCGCTGGCAAATTTGATTTAGATATGGGCATATATTTATCCAAAAACTGATCGATTGCTTTGAATGTCGCGATACGATTTTCATTATTTGACAAATAATGATCTTCATCTGGCAATTCAAGATAAGTTACATTTTTTCCAGCTTTGGCCAAAGCATCGCGCATTTGGGTGCTGTGTTTTACGGGTACTTGGCGGTCGTCGTCGCCGTGTACCAATAACACTGGCACTTTGATTTTATCGGCAAAGTTAACGGGTGATATTTCTTTCAAATGCTTATTGTCGTTGCCGATTTGCTCATCGACAACATTGTATGAACTCCAAAATGCGCGACTGTCTTTTACCAATTCATACACGTTACTTACGCCAGCTACACTCACTGCGCATTTATAAAAATCTGGTGTTTTAACCACACCCATAAGCGCTGCATAACCTCCATAGCTTGCACCTATAATGCAGAGTGATTTTTCATCAGCAATACCGTCTGCAATTAATTTGCGTGCACCGTCTTCAATATCATCCTGCATTTCCATGCCCCAGTTTTTTAAACCGGCGTTACGGAATTCCAAGCCTTGTCCGGCTGAACCGCGGAAATTCATTTTTAAAACGGCATAACCTTTGTCGGCAAAATATTGCACCCAATAATCGAAATCATCGTCATCGCGCGCAATGGGTCCACCGTGCGGAAAAATAATAGTTGCCAGTTTTTTACCGGGAGAATTTTTTGGCAAGGTTAAATAGGCTTCGATATTTAAACCGTCGCGCGCCTTGTAGTCATAGCGTTTGCTGGATGCCATTGCCGCTGAATCCAACTGTTTATAACGATAGGCAACTGCATTTAATCGGATAGGATTACGATGCCCCACGTAAAAAGTACCCGCATCTGTATCGCTGTTTGAAGACATCAAAAACGTTTGCATATCTTGTGAAAATGCATAGATATAATTTCTACTATTAGGCATAGCCTTATCAATACTGGCTTGCAATTTTTTCAATTCGGGATCAAAAAAGGAGAAGCCACCATTCGCCGAATAGGTAATGCCGATTACATCTTTGGTTACCGGTGAATAAACCAATCTGCCATTAACGTCATAAACAGGATCTGCAAACACTAGCTCGCGTGCCAGGTTTTTATCGGTAAGATTTACTTTGAAAATAGCGAGACGTTTTTCGTGGTAGGCACGAATATAAAGAATATTGGGATCAAGGCCAAATCCTAAAGGCGTTACTTCTTCCGCAGAAAAATCTTTATGGGACCACACTTGTTGCCATTTTTCATCCGTCGTATTTTTTATGACAACTTTCTGGGTACCATCATCACCAATGTACATACCGGCACGAACGCGGTGTTGCCTATCCGTCCACCACCCAAAAACATGATCTTCAGAACCTTGGTATACACGAGCTGTTTGCTCGCGGAAGTTGACTTTATAAACTCCTGCATAGGAATTACTGCCCATGGCGAGAGTTTGGTTAGTCGGTAACGCCAATAAAATACTGTCCGGTTCTTCAGGTAAGGTATCTACAACCAGATCTTGAGCCACGGGTATTACTTTGTAGCGTTTTAAAAAATTATTCGATAATGGTGTGAGTATTTGATCTTTTTCCAAATCAATAATCATCAAGCGGGATTCGCGGGTCTTTGCATTTACACGCGAACTGCCCACCCAAGTATCAATTTTGCTGGGGAATACCGTGCCCACTAAAAGTGTTTTTTCATCTTTCCAGGACACCCAATAAATATCGTATTTTTTATTATCGGTAAACAGCACCAACTTTTTCTGGCCCGATTTTAAATCGGTAACCTGAACAGCTGTACCTTTGGTATTTTCTACATCGACGCGAACAATGGAAGAAATCTTTTCACCGCTAGGGGAAAGCCCCATTTGCGAGACATCCGGCAAACTGGCAAACGATTCAACGGGCAGTGCATTAACGCACAATGAGAACAAACTGCCAGCCACAACAGCCAGCATTTTCAGGGATTTATACATCCTTAACTCCTTGCAAATATATTTATTATTAAGAGCACTCCAGCCGAGCGCTTTTTAAACTTACTACAACATTCAGATTTAAATCACCATCACACCATCAGCCTCAATCAAAGAAGCTCGTGGCAATTGGTTAATACCGATGGCGGCACGAGCGGGGAAAGGAGCAGAAAAGTATTGGCTCATGACTTCGTTAACTATGGGGAAATTCGCCAAATCCGTGAGATAAATATTTAATTTAACAATATCTTTCAGATCGCCATCGGCAGCCACGCAAACAGCACGCAAATTTTTAAACACTTGATGAGCCTGAGCTGCAAAATCGCCTTCCACTAATTGCATAGTGACCGGGTCTAGTGGGATTTGGCCAGACAAGTACACCGTGTTATTCACTTTAACGGCTTGAGAATAAGTACCTATGGCGGCTGGGGCGTTGTCACTGTGGATGATAGCTTTATTAGTCATGGTGATCCTTAAATCGCTGATAGAGCGGTAAATCGCCGGTTAAACCTAAACCTGACGAAACCTTAAATCGAAAGCAGCCGAGTATAAAGAAGCTCAACCATCAAGGCCAGCCGGTGGGGCCGTTTCACAGGCTCGGCCCTTGAATAATGCCTGTAGCACCCTAAAAACGCTGAAATGGCCTGCCAATCCCGCTATTATGCCACCCGCGGCCACCGCGAAATTCAGATTGCGTTCATTGAAACCTCTCTATAGTCAGGCTGCCACCATTCTTTTACGTGTGTGTTTTTGATTACTACAGGATCATCATGACTTACGCTAAAGCTTTAGCTTTTCCACTGTTATTTTCACTTTGCGCATCAGCATTTGCCGAAGACAAATCCGGAGTCTTCTCCAGTGATTTTGATGACGATTCCAAATGGGCCTTGGTATATGGCGCCGAACTCGAAACGGCCCATGCACACTCGGGCGATAAGTCCATTAAAGTTGAGAACGAAGCGTCCATTCGTACCAAATCCATGGTGGCAGAAGCAGGTACTATGGAAGTTTGGCTGCGTACTTCCGCCCCTGTTACCAATTACAAAATCAAAGTGCTAGTAAATACTTCGCTCAGCAATGATTCCGGCTGGGTGCAAGTAGGTACCTTGGAAGGCAACAACAACGACACCGAATATCATGCCAAGCGTGTGTCTGTTGATGACCCGGGCAAAAAATATATTCGTCTGGATATAGAATCCGTTGGCGGCACAACGAATATTGATGACATTTCTGTCGACCGCATTTTATTAAGCACTGCGCTGCAAAAAAATCAGCAACTGGTGTTTGATGAAGTCATGGGCAAATTGCGCGATGACCAAAGCTATCAAGTGCAAACCGAAGCCTTAAAAAAACTTGGCGAAACTTATACGTCGCAAATTGAAATCCAACGTCAATACATTGAATACTCAAACGGTATTTATTCCACTATTTCGTTAGTACTCGCGACATCTGAGCGCAGCAAAATGGCCAACCCTTTGGGTTATGCTACCTTCAAACATGTTATTGACGATGTGAAGAAAGTTTCTTCACCCATTCAAAAAACTCGTTTGGATTCTTTGATTCGCCCCTTTGGTGACATTGCAACAGCATCTTTGAATGTTGTAACTGCCGGCGCATTTAATGCCTTTGCAGAACCTTTCAAATCCATCGTTGCAACCACATTTGAAAAATCATCTTACGAGAATGCAGGCGTTAGCAAAGAAGCGCAAAAGTTTGCCGAAAAAAATGGTTTAAATACTTATCAAACTGCTGAGAAATTTTTAGGCGAGATTGAAAAAGAATTAGCCAAGGCCAACGGCCTGGATAAGGATCTTGTCGACATACAAACGGAAGTCGATAGATTCCGCAAAGACTTAAGCAAACATTTGAAAGATTATTTGGTGTACGGCGGCCAGGATAAACAATCAGAAAACTTTAACCGTGTGATGAGTAAAGATGACCAAATCCGTGCGACCGCGTTAAAAGCCATCAACGAAGGTTTTGCAAAACAAGCGGAGGCCGTACAAACACGTTCAAGCTCAAATGCGCAGTTGGTGCAGTTTATGTTGCGCGCTAATAGCAATATTGATGAGCTACAGGAATACAAAGAGCGTTTCAATCAGATTACGTCCGCGATGATTACCTTCTACGACAAATTTGATAAATCGATTGCGCCCGACCAAAACCCTTTCAGCAATGCAGATGACCGCAAAGCTTGGGAAATGCATGCGACAAAAACACGCAACTATATTCAACAATCGAAAGAAGCCTTTAAGAAAGCTTATTTGTAATTGTCGAGCAAAAATAAAAAGGCCTGCAGAGATGCAAGCCTTTTTTATTCTTCGCTAAATAGTGAGTCGTCGGCAACAAGTTAAATTAATTCTTACTACGATGAATCCTAATCACAAAACTCATCAAACGTATGCGCCGTAAAATATTGGCGAGGTGAACGCGGTTTTGTACACCGATGCAGAGATTAATCACGCTGTTGTGTGCATCGCGCTCTTGTACATTGATATGTTCAATACTGCCCGCTTCTTCGTTAATACGGTTGGCGATAGTGGCGATAATGCCACGTTCGCTTTTCACTTCAACACGCACATCCACCAAAAATTCACCGCTTACATTTGCAGCCCAATTAACCTGGCTAATTTTTTCCGGGCTGCTA
Organism: Cellvibrio zantedeschiae; assembly: GCF_014652535.1. Taxonomy (NCBI): domain Bacteria; kingdom Pseudomonadati; phylum Pseudomonadota; class Gammaproteobacteria; order Cellvibrionales; family Cellvibrionaceae; genus Cellvibrio; species Cellvibrio zantedeschiae. Next base: position 119,084 of record NZ_BMYZ01000005.1, read on the forward strand.
CGTAAATCTGCAATATTGCGGCACGTATCCTGGTGAATAACCAAACCTTTTCCTGAACTAATGTGGCCCACAATTGGGTCACCGGGAATGGGGCGGCAGCAGCGCGCAAAGCTAATCATCATGCCCTCGGCGGAATCGATGGTGATGGGTGCGTTGGTGCTGGTGCGAACTTTTATATCCGTTTCTGGTTTCAACAATTTCGCAACTGTCATCGCAATGCGATTACCTAAGCCAATATCTTCCAGCAATGCATCGAGCGATTCCATTTTGGTATCGAGCAATAATTTTTGTTGTTGCTCGTCGCTAAGCTGTTCGTAATTCATTTGCAAATCACTAAACGCTTTGCTCAATAAACGGCGGCCCAGTGCAATAGATTGATGATGGCGTTGGTTTTTCAAGAAATGACGAATCGCACTACGTGCTTTTCCAGATACTGCAAAATTCAACCAGTTTGGATTTGGTTGCGCACCTTGTGCAGTCATGATGGTAACTTTTTGACCGCTCGATAAAGGCTGCGAAAGTGGCGCAAGGCGCCCATTAATTCGGCAAGCAACACAGGCATTGCCAACATCAGTATGCACAGCGTAAGCAAAATCTACCGCGGTTGCGCCCGTGGGCAATTCAACAATTTTTCCTTTGGGCGTGAACACGTAAACTTCATCGGGGAAGAGATCGATTTTTACGTTTTCAATGAATTCGAGCGAGTCGCCGGCACGGCGCTGCATTTCCAGCAAACCTTGCACCCATTGGCGCGCACGGTTGTGACTGATGTTCACTGTATCGCTGCTATTAGATTTATAAAGAAAGTGCGCGGCGATTCCACTGTTCGCCATTTCATCCATTTCTTTGGTGCGAATTTGCACTTCAATCGGAACACCGTGCATCCCAACCAAAACTGTATGCAAAGATTGGTAGCCGTTGGCTTTTGGAATGGCGATGTAATCTTTAAATTCGCCCGCAACCGGTTTATATAAATTGTGCACTACGCCGAGTGCTCGGTAGCACGTGTCCACGCTGTCCACAATAATGCGGAAGGCGTAAACATCCATAATTTCTTTAAAGAATTTTTTCTTGGTGCGCATCTTTTCGTAGATGCTGAACAAATGTTTTTCACGGCCAATCACAATCGCCGTTAAATTTTCGCTGGTTAAACGTTTTTCCAATGCCGTTTGAATTTGCTCGACCAATTCTTTCCGATTGCCGCGCGCACTTTTTAGTGCTGCCTGCAAACGCGTGGCACGCAAAGGGTACATGGTATAGAAGCCGCGATCTTCCAATTCCAAACGCAAATCGTTCATTCCTAAACGATGAGCGATGGGTGCGTAAATTTCCAAAGTTTCTTTTGCAATGCGGCGTTTTTTTTCGGGTGGCATGGCACCGAGTGTGCGCATGTTATGCAAGCGGTCGGCAAGTTTTACCAGAATCACGCGCAAATCGTTGGCCATTGCCAGGGCCATTTTCTGGAAGTTCTCGGCCTGTTTTTCGGCGTGGGATTCAAATTCAATTTGGGTGAGTTTACTCACACCATCCACCAAATCTGCCACCGAATCGCCGAATTGTGCGGCTATGGCTTTTTTGCTGATGCCAGTGTCTTCAATTACATCGTGCAACATGGCCGCCATCAGGCTTTGGTGATCCATGTGCATGGTGGCAAGAATATCGGCTACGGCGAGGGGGTGGGTGATGTAGGCTTCGCCACTGCGGCGCTTTTGACCATCGTGGGCTTGCTCGGCATAGTAATAGGCACGCCTCACCAAATTAATTTGGGGCGCTTCCAGATAAGACGAAAGCCGATGGCTTAAGGCTTCTATGGTTTGCAATGCGTGCTCCGAACAGAAAATTTATAACATTAATCTAACAGTTACCCGAAGTGTAACGCCAAACACTGAACAAGAGGTGAATTTTAGGCAACAAAAAACCCGCTGAATCTGAGACTTAGCGGGTTTTTAACACAGCTCGCGACGAAATTAAATCTCGTTGTCGTATACGCGCTCTGGTTTTGGTTGTGGCAGAGTTTCTTTTTCCAAAAGAATGCTTGAATCGATAAAGCCTTCTTCGATTTCACGCAGGGCGATAACGGTTGGTTTATCGTTCTCTGGCGCTACGTGCGGCTCTTTACCACCAATCGCCAATTGACGTGCGCGACGGCTGCTAACCATAACCAACTCAAAGCGGTTATCAACGTGGTTCAAACAATCTTCAACAGTAATACGTGCCATAACTTAGTACTCAGCAAAAACGCGGCGAATGCCGCCTTAAAAAAGTGGGCGCATTATGCGCTAGATCAGGCAAAACTGCCAAGCGCTGCTTATAAAATAACCGCCACGGGGTGCCGGTTAGGTCAACAATTCTTCGATTAAAGCAGTGTGCTTATCTACCTGACGCGCCAAACGCAGGTGCTGGCTGGTAATTAGCGCCTGGAATTGGGCCAGGGCGGTGGTGAAATCGTCATTGATAATCAAATAGTCGGCTTCCACGTAATGCGACATCTCACTAATCGCCTCTGCCATACGGGCGTCGATCACCGCTTCCGGGTCTGTCCCACGACCAGTCAGGCGTTGGCGCAGGCAAGCGAGGGAGGGCGGGAGAATAAACAAGCTAACGGTATTGGGCATCAACTGACGCACTTGCTTTGCGCCCTGCCAATCGATCTCAAGGATTACATCTATGCCTTGTTGCAGGGTCTCTTCAACCCATTTTTGGGAGGTGCCATAAAGGTTGCTGAAAACGCGGGCGTGCTCCAAAAAGGCTGAGGCTTCGATCATTTGCTCAAAAGTCGCATGGTCCACGAAATGGTAATTCACTCCGTTTACTTCGCCCGGACGCATGGGACGCGTGGTGTGCGATACCGAAACGCAAACTTCGGGATTGGATTTCACCAAGGCTGAGACCAAACTGGTTTTCCCTGCACCGGAGGGTGCCGAGACGGTATAAAGCGTACCAAGATGAGCCATGTTAAAACCCTGCGCCAAAAACAAAAATGATAGGTGCAAATTATGGCACAGCTTTTCTTTTTATGGGCGGCCGCGCCGCGCTTACTGTAATTTAACTCTTTCCAGCCCGGTAACTTGTGGCATAGTAGCCACACTTCCTGCCCAGATCTTAACCATGCTGCAACAACTTTTATCCATCACCCAAACTGCTGAACGACTACGCGTTCGCCCGGATTACGTACGTGAATTGGTGCGCAAAAAACGGCTCACGTTTATTCACGGTGAACAATTAGACGCCGCGCAAGTAGAAAAACTCGCCAAGCTTATGGATAAACTCCGCAACAACGGCATAGCGACCTTGGTACAAATAGTCGATGACAAGGGCGAACTGGAATCTGAATAGCCACGCGGCTAACCAAAACGAAAAAACTCAGCCGAAGCTGAGTTTTGGTAGGCGTAAATTAAAACTTAGGTCGCTGCAGGATAATCCGTGTAACCCACCGCCGTTGCCCCATATACCGTATCCCAATGCACCTCTGCCAAAGGCAAACCTTGCTGGAAGCGCGCCAACAAATCCGGGTTGGCAATGTATTTCGAACCAAAAGCCACCGCCGTAGCGCCACCGCTATTAATTAAAGCCTCTGCGGATTCTTGCGTGAATTTTTCGTTGGCGATGTAGGCGCCACCGAAAGCAGCCTTGATTTTATCGCCGATAGAATCTTCATCTTGATATTCGCGTGCGCAGATAAATGCAATCTTGCGCTTAGCCAATTCGCTCGCCAAATAGGTAAATAGCGCCACCGGATTTGAATCACCCATGGTATGTCCGTCGCCACGCGGTGCTATGTGAAAACCAACGCGACCAGCGCCCCACACCGAGATAACCGCATCGGCAATTTCCAACGCAAAACGCGCGCGGTTTTCAATAGAACCGCCATATTGATCGGTACGGTGGTTGGTGCTGTCTTGCAGGAATTGGTCGATCAAATAACCGTTGGCACCATGAATTTCCACACCATCAAAACCTGCCGCCTTGGCATTTTCAGCACCCTTACGGAAAGCCTCCACAATGCCCGGAATCTCACTGGTCTCCAATGCGCGGGGAGTTACATAAGCCTTTTCCGGGCGCACAAGGCTGACATGGCCGCTCGGTACAATAGCACTTGGGGCGACTGGCAACTCACCATTTAAAAACATAGGGTGGGAAATACGGCCAACATGCCACAACTGAAGCAGAATCTTGCCGCCTTTGGCGTGTACCGCGCTGGTAACTTTTTTCCAGCCCTGGACTTGCTCATCAGACCAGATGCCCGGTGTACGTGCGTAGCCGACACCCATGGGCGTTACTGCGGTAGCTTCACTAATAATGAGGCCTGCGTTGCTGCGTTGCGAATAATAAGTCGCCATTAAATCATTGGGAACGCGGTTATCAGTACCTGTGCCGCGCGAGCGCGTCAGGGGCGCCATGATGACGCGATTAGCCAACTGCAAATCGCCAATTTGTACAGGCTCAAATAAAACAGACATAAAACCACCTCAGGAATACACGAATCATCAACAAAACAACCACAGGGATTGCGCTGATAACTCAATGAGGTAGGCAGAGCAAAACTTCAAGGCGAACCTCTTAAGTGATTACAAATATCATGTGGCCTAAAGACGGCATTTTTTTAAAAGCCGTATGGCTTGCGCTGTACGCGACTCAAATATTTATTTGCATCATCGTCATCGATGAACTTTTCTTTTACCGGATTCCAACGCAATTTTCGTTTGGTGTGCATAGCAATGTGGTGCAACAAACAGGTTGAACAAGCGCGATGGCCAATTTCAGCCGTCGCAATATTCGGTTTGCGGGAAATTATTGAATCCAGCCAATTCCCATGTTGTTCTTCACTGCGATACAAATGAATTTCGTTAGGACCAATAACGCTGCTCAATATTTTGGGATCGCTCGCCGTGAGCGGATCAATTTTTGGGCCGCTTGGATCACTCGCCGTAACTGGGCCACTGCGCGTCACAAAAATCCAACCGTCTTCGCCAATAAATTTAACACCGTTGGGTAAATCGCCCGAGATTGTCATAAGCACGCCGTTGGCGTAGCGTGCAAATGTTTTAAATTTTCCGTGCACATTCCATAAGCCGCTGGTGGGAAATTCTGCATCGCCCCAAATTTCAATGGGACCCGTGTGTTCGGTATCCATCCCCCAATGCGCAATATCGACGTGATGCGTGCCCCAACCGGTAATCATCCCCGAGCCAAATTGCTCGCAGCGCAACCACCCCGGGCGATCAAAACCAACCTGTGGATGCACGCGCGTTTCGGTGTAATAAACTTCAGGTGTAGAACCCAACCAGGCATCGTAATTAAGATTAGGCGGCACTGGCATTGGCGGCGCCTCCGGGCCCGAAGGGTCACCCGGCAAACCAATTTCAACTTCCAAAATTTTTCCAACACGGCCATTGCGCACTAACTCACACGCACGATGAAATTGTGGCCAGGGATTTAACGAGCGCTGTTGCGAACCAATTTGTAAAATTTGTTTGCTTTTGGCAACTGTATTGGCGAGCTGACGTCCCTCATGAATCGTTAGCGATACCGGCTTCTGCAAATACACATCTTTCTTTGCACGAATTGCATGCGCTGCTAAAACGGCGTGCTGGTGATCTGGAGTTGAAATAATAACGGCATCAATATCTTTATTGGCAAGTAAATCACGGTAATTAGAATAGGTAAGAGTGCCGTTGTAATCGCGCGCTGTTTTCTTCGCATAATTTTCATCAACCAATTGCTTGCCTGCTGCAAGCCGATTGGTATCGACATCACACACTGCCAGTACATGCGCGTGATCATATTTCCAAACTTCTGGCATATCATGACTACGCGAGATTCGGCCCACTCCTATAGCACCCACATTAATGCGATTGCTCGGTGCATTTTTTCCAAATACGCTGGAGGGAACAATAAGCGGAAATCCAACGGCTGCCGTTACACCAATACCTGATTTTAAAAATTTACGTCGACTAAATTTGTTATTTTTCATACTGGCACCTTATGCGCTTTGTTTGCATTGGTCGTTCAACTATTCGATTAAGCCACCACCGGTTTAGTTGCGTTTTTCTGCGCTTTTAATACAAGTTCCGCAGCTAACAACGCCTGCTCTTGGTTTTGCGAAATTTCAGTGCGGTTTACAATATCTGCTACAAACTCTTCGCCGAAAGGCAATTTCACATTGCTGCAATCCAGATAGCGCGTTGCTTTTTTATCGACAATAACTAAATGGTTTCCACCTGATTTACCTGCAGGATCAACATATTTCCGCAACTCAATATAACCTTCAGTACCCAAAATAAATAAACGGCCATCACCCCATACTCCCAAGCCATCGGGCGTAAACCAATCAACGCGCACATAACCTGTGCCGCCATTTCCCGTTAGCATCATATCCCCAAAGTCTTCAAAATTTGGGCGATGCGGATAGGCAAGATTTCCTGCTTGCGACGCCACGACTTTTGCTTTGGTTGAATTGGTATAAAACAAAAACTGGTCAGCTTGATGTGAGCCTATATCTGTAAGAATTCCACCATACCGACTTTTTTCAAAAAACCACGCAGGCCGAACAGGTTCGTTAACGCGATGAGGTGCGAGATTAACTGTTTGGATAACTTTACCAATTGCACCTGCATGCACTAGCTCGCCAGCTTTGACGGCAGACGGAACTTCTAAGCGCTCCGAATACATAATTGCGAATTTACGTTTGGTTTCTTTAATTGTTTTGCGCACGTCACTCAATTGTTTTAGTGTGGTAATTGCAGGCTTATCGCTAAGGAAATCTTTTTCGGATTTCATAACTCGAATACCCAAGGGAGCGCGTTGATCAGGAATAGGTGCAGCCAGAACCAATTGAATGGATTTATCCTGTAAAATTTCATCTTCAGATTCCGCAACTTTCACATCGCCGAATTGTTTGCGGAAATCTGCTAATTGTTTTTCTTTTAAACCTTCGGTGTTGGTGGAAAGCACCGAAACTAATTCACCGCCACCGCGCAATACTGCAGCAGTCATACTCATAATGTGGGAATGATCCAAACCAATTACTGAAAATTTTACTTTGTATTTTGGTTTTGTATCTTCCGAAGAAGGTTTTACTGTTTCACGGATTATTTTTCCTGCATCTGCCTGCGCAAAACTTTCACTTGCAATTGATGCCATGCTTGCAAGCCCGGCCATTTGCAAAAAACTTCTTCTATCTAATGGATTCATTTGTTGTCACCTGTAGAGCTGGAAGATTGTTGCTTCGCCAATAATTTCGTTTCCGTAGACTGCCAATTAACCACGTGGTAAACAGCTGGCACTGTGCCTATGTTTCGCAAAGCGTGAAGGGAGTTGGTGGAATTAAAAACAACAGAACCCGGACCCAACTTTTTTCGCTCACCGTTAGATAGCACCTCCACAGTTCCCTCGCGGATAATTACCAGTTCTTCATTAACATGTCGGTGCGGCGCATGTGAATTTTGGCCCGGCAACAAAGTTGTGACATGCAATTCAAGTTCATCAAGCGTAGCCGTCGGGCCTTTAATCACTTGACGATATTCACCAACATCGGTTTTTTTTACATCCATGTTATTCCAATCATAAACGGAAGCGGAAATGAGTGGCACAGCAGAGCTGGCGAAAGAAAAACTTATACAAGTAAGACAGACGGAAATAAAAGCAACGCTTATATCGCGGCGACTAATCATGGATGCGGCTCCACAAAGTAAATGCAGAAATGAGGAAATTTTTTATCTTGTTAACTGCTTAAAACGAGCGAGCTGTTGATACGCAATTATTGGTATTGATGTTTGCGTAGTCAGCCTCAAGCTCGAATGCTGGTCGATAATAAACCTACTGACAGCACTTGTATACAAGGCCATCTACCAGCAAGGAAGTTTATTAACGCCATCTTCTATAACTAAACATTCTAATTTCAACGACAAAAACCGCTCAACAAATAATCAACATTGCCGCTATTAGCTTTAACAACTCTTATTGGATAAAAGTAAAACAGGAGTAATAAATGATTATTGCCAACGCGCAAATTGCCATGAACGCCAGCCATGACTACCGAGAGGAACATACAGTTAGCGAAAAGCTCGATTTCTGGTTAGCTGGGCCACCGCTTTCAACCACCCCCGAAGAAACACCTACCAATCGCTGGGATGAGCAGGTCACCATCTCTGCGCGCGGATTCTCCCTGCTCGAACTCCAACGCAATCGCTACAAAGTGGATTTGAACAGCCAACTCGATGCCCGCTCACGCGTCAACCTGATTATCTTGCAGCGCTTGTACGAAGCCATTACCGGCCAACCCATGAACATGGTCGAACCGCTTGAACTAAAAGGCGAGGACACACCCACAAAACTCGATGTAGATGCCGCTCCAGCGAGCAGCGAACAATCGCCTGGTTACGGCATGATTTATCGCCACACCGAGACTTACAAAGAACAAGAAAAACTGGAGTTCAATGCCCAAGGCGTAATCCACACCCAAGATGGCCGCGCCATAAATTTTTCTTCTTCACTCACCATGAGCCGCAGCTATGTTGAAGAATCCAGCCTGACCATACGCGGAGGCAACGCGCGCAAAATTGACCCCATAGTGATTAATTTCGATGGCGAAGGCGTAAAGCTCAGCCAAACAAAATTCAAATTTGATTTAGATAACGATGGCAGCGCCGAGCAAATCGCAAGCCTGCGCCCCGGTAATGGTTTTTTAGCGTTGGATAGAAATGGCGATGGAGCCATCAACAACGGCAGTGAACTTTTCGGCCCCAGCAGCGGCAGAGGTTTTTCAGAACTCGCGCAATTTGACGAAGACGGCAATCACTTTATCGACGAAGGCGACAGCATTTATCACAAACTGCGCATCTGGAGCTTTAACGAAGACGGCTCGCAACAATTAGTCGCACTGGGCGATAAAAACATAGGCGCAATTTTTCTTGGCCACGTTACCAGCCCCTTCCAATTAAAAGACGGCAACAACCAATCCGCCGGTGAAATTGCAAATTCGGGAATTTATGTAAAAGAAGATGGTGATACAGGAATTGTGCAGGAGATTAATTTGACGGTTTGATGCTAAAGTTATAACAAATTGTGTTAGTGCTTAATATCATCAGATTTATTTAGAACCAATACATAAGCATAAATAACCAAGGCACTCTAAGGTGCCTTGGTTTATTTATAGGTAGATCTTTTTTAACGCGCGATAGATCTCCATCCATAGCGGCCATTAAAAGCATCGCCCCAACATACCATTTGCCCCTGATCCAAGGCACAAGTATTTGAGCGACCTGCCGCAATTGCAGTTGCATTTATAAATGGGATCTCAAAACTTTGTTGGAGCACGCTATTCCAGCAAGTGGCCTTAGTATCATTTAGCGCACACACTTGGAAATCTCCACCATTCAAATCGCCAATCACCAGCGACTTGGCATTTGTTACCGAAACAATAGATCCCTCCATACTCACAGGGCCATCTTCTCCCCAGCAACGCACACTCCATGCGTCACTTACACAAGTTTTGCTTGCTCCGACAGCAATAGCCTTAGGGCTGGAAAAAATATTTGATACAGGTGGAACAACTGACCCCCCCGAACAAACAACCGGATTCGGACCATTTACAAGCGCACAAACATTGTCATTTGAGGACGAAAGCCCAAGTATTGTACCTATATTGTCAGCCGGCGTTTTAGAGAGATCGACATCTCCCTTACAACTCCAATTGGAAGAAGAGGCAGCACAAGAGAAACCACTGTCGATAGTACCCATAGCTAAATATTTGGGGGCACCAACTGAAGCTGGCATTTGTAACGCCGTCAAATCAAACCCCCAACACCCGAGTATATTCGCACTGTTCGCTGCACAGAAACCGAGATTATTAACTGCCAATTGAGTTGCACCGCTCAATGTTTTAATCATCGAGGTTTTGTTTGTCTGATCATTGGTTCCATCGAGACAATTTACAGCTGTGCTTGTAGCTACACACAAGTGATCCCCTTTGAAACCTAAAGCCACAGGTGAGCCCACTGAAAATCCAGGTTGGGTAAATTGCGCACCCCAGCAAACAACGCCTGTAGAATCTAAAGCACATGTACGATTTTTCCCCGCAACAACTTGAATCGGCGCATTCAAACTCGGAACAGTAGTTTGACCAGCATCATTATTTCCCCAACATTTCACACCGGACTCACCCAAAGCACATGCATGATTGAAACCAGCACTAACCTGTGTAAATGAACCATTTGGATATTGAATTACGCTCGCATCAGCATCTGAGGCTTTTCTACAATCAAGCAATGAACTTGCAGTTATTGCACAAACGAATGAACTGTCATCAACACCACCAACAGTTAGAGATTTAGGGTTAGATGCTAAAGAAGCTCCCGGGACAGCAAGCGAATCCACACATGACACAGAACCAGTTGCAGTTTTTATACAGCCCTTATCTAGCAAATATGCGGCAGAGAGAAGCGTCGGTGTCTGACCAAGACTGTCCCAACAGCGTTTGCCATCCCCAGACATGGAGCATGCCCCATCAACAGCGACACTGATTTTTGAAGGATTATTCAATCCAGGGATTTCCCTCGCTACATCCATTGCACTCCAACAAACAACTTTCGACACTGGAGAAACAGCATCCAATACACACGCATAACCCCAACCAACCGATACCATTTGAGGGTTAACGAACGCATTTGACGGAGCATTTAATGCAGCATCACCCCAACAAAGAACTTCTTTCCCTTGAATCACACAACCCGAATTATCCATGTAGTTACTTAGTCCAATAGATGTTGGCTTACTACTAATTTGATTCGGCCACACTTGATCCCCCTTCGATCCCTCCAGGTTAAACTCAGTGGTTTGATAATCATTCATAGCCGCAGGCAAACTATAAGGTGATGTTACATTCGAAATTTTTGTTGCACCGTAATTCAAATCGAATGAAGTAGCTCCCACTGGATTGCTCCAAGAGAATGTTAAATAACCAGGTTTAACAGTTCGAGATACAGTTACACTCAAGGCCCCACTAGAAGCGGAACCTGAGCTCGAAGTCGAGCCCGTACTAGTAGATCCCGAGCCACCTGTAGACCCTGTGCTACTTGTTGAGCCTGAGCTACCGGTAGAGCCACTACTACTTGTGGAGCCTGAGCTACTGGTGGAACCGCTACTACCTGCTGAGCTGGAACTGCTGCTGGTAGCAACTCCATAAACAATTTCCCGCTCTATAGAGTTTGTCACCAAGCCACTATTATCTGTAGCAACAACTTTAGTCTTATATGATTTTGCAACGCTAGGTTTAAAATCATAAGAATACGGAGCAATCGTATCCGTGGAGGAAAGAATTCCGTCAACGTAAAAGGCTACATTGTTGATAGTGCCATCTACATCTGCCGCTGTGGCAGTGAGCGTGATCGTAGACCCTGTACTGTAAGTCAAACCATTTGACTGAGGCGAAGTCAAAGAAACTCTCGGAGCACCTTT
>NZ_BMYZ01000006.1 GCF_014652535.1 Cellvibrio zantedeschiae
CTACTTCCGTACCACTGACGTAACTGGTGCTGTTGAATTGCCAGAAGGCGTAGAAATGGTAATGCCAGGTGACAACATTCAAATGAACGTTACCTTGATTCACCCGATTGCGATGGAAGAAGGCTTGCGCTTCGCTATCCGTGAAGGTGGTCGTACTGTTGGTGCTGGTGTTGTTGCCAAAATCATTCAGTAATTAGTTGTCAGGGGTGGTATAGTGCCACCCCTTCAAATACAGGCCAGTAGTTCAATTGGTAGAGCACCGGTCTCCAAAACCGGGTGTTGGCGGTTCGACCCCGTCCTGGCCTGCCATATTTTTTGCAAGCGTGCGTAAAGAGTTTCTGCGTCTTATGAATATTAAGTCTGAAGAAAAAGAGTACCGCCTGGATTTTGCCAAATGGGCTGTTGTTGCTGCATTGGTTGCTCTTGGTATTTTCGGAAATTCTCATTTTTCTGCGCAGCCATTGTTCTATCGTGCATTGGCGTTGATTGCTCTTACTGCGGTTGCATTGTTCGTTGCTTATAACACTGAAAAAGGTGCTGGTCTTTGGTCTTTGATTCAGGGTTCAGTTGTTGAATTGCGTAAGGTTGTATGGCCTACGCGTCAAGAAACCAATCAAACAACATTGATTGTTGTTGTCGTGGTTCTGTTTATGTCCCTGGTGTTGTGGGCATTGGATACCATGTTGGGTTTTGTGGCTTCAAAAATCATAGGATAAGTTGAAATGGCAAAGCGTTGGTACGTTGTTCATGCCTATTCAGGCTATGAGAAAAAAGTAGCCGCCTCTTTAAAAGATCGCGTTGCATTACATGGCATGGAAGAAAGCTTTGGTGAGATTTTAGTTCCCACTGAAGAAGTTGTTGAAATGCGCGGCGGTCAAAAACGCAAAAGCGAAAGAAAGTTTTTCCCAGGTTACGTCTTGGTTCAAATGGAGCTCAATGACGATACTTGGCACTTGGTAAAAGACACCCCAAGAGTAATGGGTTTTATTGGTGGCAAGGCTGACCAGCCAGCGCCAATCACGGAGAAAGAAGCTGAAGCTATTCTGCGCCGTGTGGATGACTCAATTGAGAAACCAAAACCAAAAACCATCTTCGAGCCGGGTGAAATGGTTCGTGTTACCGATGGTCCTTTCAACGACTTTAATGGTGTTGTTGAAGAAGTTAATTATGATAAGAATCGTCTGCGTGTAGCGGTACTTATTTTCGGTCGATCGACGCCGGTCGAACTGGAATTTGGTCAAGTAGAAAAGACCTAAATAGATTTTTTTATCGCCCCTCTTTGCTTTTTTGCAGAGAGGGGTTTTCGCATCTCTAACGTTTGCAATTCCTATATTGGGTTTTGGGCGCTAGAGAGGGGAGCCTGAGAAGAGATGCTTAGCCGGTATCTTGGAGGCGCTAACACCCAAAGGGGAGTACTACAATGGCAAAGAAGGTAACCGCCTACGTTAAGCTGCAAGTTGCAGCGGGCAAAGCAAACCCATCTCCACCAGTTGGTCCAGCATTGGGTCAGCACGGTGTGAACATCATGGAATTCTGTAAAGCATTCAACGCCCAAACCCAGGGTATGGAAGTTGGTGCACCGGTTCCAGTAATCATCAGCGTATACAGCGACCGTAGCTTCACCTTCGTGATGAAGACTCCTCCTGCTTCTTTCTTGTTGAAGAAGGCAGCTGGCATCAAGAGCGGTAGCGGCCGTCCAAATACTCAAAAAGTAGGCACAGTAACTCGTGCTCAATTGGAAGAAATTGCTAAAACCAAAGAAGCTGACTTGACTGCAGCAAGTTTGGATGCAGCTGTACGTACCATTGCGGGTTCTGCTCGTTCAATGGGTCTTGAAGTGGAGGGCGTGTAAGATGGCCAAGTTATCCAAGCGTCAACGCGCTATTAATGCAAAAGTTGAAGCCGGCAAGCAGTACAGCATCGAAGAAGCTGTGGCTTTGTTGAAAGAGCTGTCAACCGTTAAATTCGCTGAAACTTTCGACGTTTCAATCAATCTTGGTATTGATCCACGTAAATCTGACCAATCAGTTCGCGGTGCTACTACTCTGCCACACGGCAATGGTAAAGACGTTCGCGTAGCAGTGTTCACCCAGGGTGCAAACGCTGAAGCTGCTAAAGCAGCTGGTGCTGAATTGGTAGGTATGGACGAGTTGGCTGCTGAAATTAAAGGCGGTCGTATGGACTTCGACGTAGTTATCGCCAGCCCGGACGCAATGCGCGTTGTGGGTCAATTGGGTCAAGTGCTCGGTCCACGTGGCCTTATGCCTAACCCAAAAACTGGCACAGTAACTCCAGATGTTGTTACTGCTGTTAAGAATGCTAAAGCAGGTCAAGTGCGTTACCGTGCAGAGAAAGGCGGTATCGTTCATGGCGGTATCGGTAAAGTTTCTTTTGATGCTGTAGCTATCAAAGAAAACTTGGAAGCCTTGATTGCTGACCTGAAAAAATCCAAGCCATCTACCTCTAAAGGTGTTTACTTGAAGCGTATCGCTTTGAGCACCACCATGGGTCCAGGCTTGGTAATTGATCAATCATCTTTGGTAGTTTAATTCTGCTGAGATGAAAACGAACTTTGGGGTTCGCCTGCATTAGCAGAGCGGGCCGTCAAAGACCGTAGGTGTCGCTGGTTGTTCTCAGCTAAGTGACTTAATCCAACAAGCCTACGCAGATGGTGGCCCAACTCAGCACTCTACGAGTGCTTGAATGAAATCACCGAATTAGGGTTTTGGACTTTGGTTTAAAACTTATAGACAACGATAACCTCTGGGTTATCACAACAGGAGAAATCCCGTGGCACTAGGACTTGATGGTAAAAAAGCGATTGTCGCTGAAGTCCATGAAGCTGCTAAGAGTGCGTTGTCTGCGGTAGTTGCGGATTCCCGTGGCGTTACCGTAGGTAAAATGACCGCTCTGCGCAAGCAGGCTCGTGAAGCAGGCGTATCTATTCAGGTAGTCCGCAACACTTTGGCCCGTCGCGCTGTACAAGGCACAGCTTACGAATGTCTCGCAGACAGTTTCGTAGGTCCATCCTTGATCGCTTTCTCAACGCAACATCCAGGAGCGGGTGCTCGCATCCTCCAGGACTTCGCGCGTGAGAACGACAAGTTTGAATTGAAAGCTGCCGCTTTTGAAGGTGAAAAAGTAAGCATCGCTGTATTGGCTACCTTGCCAACTTACGAAGAAGCTATTGCTCGCCTGATGCGTACAATGAAAGAAGCAGCCGCTGGCAAACTGGTTCGCTGTATTGCGGCCGTTGGCGACAAGAAACAAGCAGCTTAATCACTTCGATTACAGCTTCATTTAGATTAATTTTGAGCCAAAGGCTCCCAATATAGGAATTGAGACATGTCTCTGACTAAAGACGATATCATCAATGCCATCGCAGAAATGTCTGTAAAAGACGTTGTTGAGTTGGTATCTGCAATGGAAGAAAAATTCGGCGTTAGCGCTGCTGCTGCTGTAGCTGTTGCTGCAGGTCCAGCTGCCGCTGCTGCTGAAGAGCAAACAGAATTCGACGTAATCCTGTCTTCTGTAGGCGACAAGAAAGTTAACGTAATTAAAGCAGTTCGCGAAATCACTGGCTTGGGCTTGAAAGAAGCTAAAGACTTGGTTGAAGCAGCTCCAAAAGCAGTTAAAGAAGCTGCTTCTAAAGCTGACGCTGAAGCTGCCAAAGCAAAATTGGAAGAAGCTGGCGCTGTTGTAGAATTGAAATAATTCTGCGCATGCTACAGGGTCCTTTTACTGCATTGGACACGAGGCTGGTGGGCGTTTGCCTGCCAGCCTTTTTCCGTTTTCGGAATTCGTGCTGCTGAAGTAAGGGCTGCAAGGGATGGCAAGCGGTGAGTGAGCCGCATGTGCCAATGGCACAAACGTTAAATCAAGTTGACGTTTATTGAGTTTAAGAAGAGACGATTTATCGAGTCGTTTCAATGGCTGATCAAGCCCGATCCGCGAACAAGCTGGGGAATACAGATGGCTTACTCATATACTGAGAAAAAACGTATCCGCAAGGATTTTGGCAAGTTGCCGCACGTAATGGATGTGCCTTATCTTTTGGCAATTCAGCTGGACTCCTACAGAAAATTTACCCAGGCAGATAATGCTCCTGGCAAACGTGAAGATATGGGTTTGCATGCAGCGTTCCGCTCTGTATTTCCAATCGTCAGCTATTCAGGTAACGCAGCACTTGAATATGTTAGCTACAACCTCGGCAAAGCAGCATTCGATGTTAACGAATGTATTTTGCGCGGCGTAACCTACGCTGTACCCCTGCGCGTTAAAGTTCGCTTGATCATTTACGATCGCGAATCTTCTAACAAAGCGATTAAAGACATTAAAGAACAAGAAGTGTACATGGGCGAAATTCCGCTCATGACCGATAACGGTACCTTTGTAATCAACGGTACTGAGCGTGTGATCGTATCCCAGTTGCACCGTTCACCTGGTGTGTTCTTCGACCACGATAAGGGCAAGACCCATTCATCAGGCAAGCTCCTGTATTCCGCGCGTATTATTCCTTACCGTGGTTCATGGTTGGATTTCGAATTCGATCCGAAAGATTTGTTGTACGTTCGTATCGACCGTCGCCGTAAGTTGCCCGCAACTATTCTGTTGCGCGCACTGGGCTTTAGCTCGCAACAAATGCTGGAAATGTTCTTCGAAACCAGCAGCTTCTCCCTGGGTGAAAACGGCCAATTTATTCATGATGTGGTTCCATCGCGTTTGCGTGGTGACGTTGCTACTTTTGACATCAAAGATGGCAAGGGCAATGTAATCATCGAAGAAGGTCGTCGTATCACTGCGCGCCATATCCGTCAGTTGGAAAAAGCTGGCGTTGATAAAATGGAAGTGCCAGCAGAATACCTGTTGGGCCGTTCATTGGCGAAAGACGTGATCGACACTCGCACTGGCGAGATGCTGTTCGAATGTAACACCGAAATTACTGTTGATGCTTTGGGCAAGTTGGCTGCGGCTGGCGTTGAGAAAATTGAAACTCTCTACACCAACGAATTGGACTGCGGTCCATTTATGTCAGAAACCTTGCGCGTTGACCCAACTCGCACTGCGTTGGAATCATTGGTAGAAATCTACCGCATGATGCGTCCAGGCGAGCCGCCAACCAAAGAATCTGCTGAAGCTTTGTTCCAAAACCTGTTCTTCTCGCAAGAGCGTTACGACTTGTCAGCGGTAGGTCGTATGAAGTTCAACCGTCGTTTGGGTCGTGAAGCCGAAACTGGCGAAGGTACTTTGTCGAACGACGATATCGTTGACGTAATGAAGACCCTGATCGCTATCCGTAACGGTAAAGGCGTAGTGGACGATATCGACCACTTGGGTAACCGTCGTGTACGTTCTGTAGGCGAGATGGCAGAAAACCAATTCCGTGTTGGTTTGGTTCGTGTTGAGCGCGCGGTTAAAGAGCGCTTGTCTATGGCAGAAAGTGAAGGTTTGATGCCACAAGACTTGATCAACGCCAAACCCGTTGCAGCAGCCGTGAAAGAATTCTTCGGTTCTTCACAGCTCTCGCAATTTATGGATCAAAACAACCCATTGTCAGAAATTACGCACAAGCGTCGTGTTTCTGCCCTCGGCCCAGGTGGCTTGACGCGTGAGCGTGCAGGCTTCGAGGTTCGTGACGTACACCCGACTCACTATGGTCGTGTATGCCCAATCGAAACTCCTGAAGGTCCGAACATTGGTTTGATCAACTCTTTGGCTACCTATGCCCGCACTAACAACTATGGCTTCCTTGAGAGTCCATACCGTCGTGTGATCAATGGCAAAGTAACCAACGATATCGATTTCTTGTCTGCAATTAACGAGTCTGAATACGTAATTGCTCAGGCATCGGCAACTTTGGATGAAAAAGGCAATCTGACTGAAGAGTTGGTGTCTGTACGTCACTTGAACGAATTCGCCCTGAAACCAGCGGCCGACGTTCAATATATGGACGTATCGGCGCGTCAGGTTGTGTCTGTAGCGGCTTCTTTGATCCCGTTCCTTGAACACGACGATGCGAACCGCGCATTGATGGGTTCAAACATGCAACGTCAAGCTGTTCCAACTTTGCGCTCACAGAAGCCATTGGTTGGTACTGGTATGGAGCGCAACGTAGCCGCCGACTCAGGTGTGTGTGTTGTAGCTAAGCATGGCGGTGTAGTGGATAAAGTTGACGCTGGCCGTATCGTAATTAAAGTTCACGATGCCGAAGTTCAGGCGGGTGACGCAGGTGTGGATATCTACAACCTGACCAAATACACCCGTTCGAACCAAAACACCTGTATTAACCAGCGCCCAATCGTAAACATTGGCGATGTGGTTTCTCGCGGTGACATTTTGGCTGACGGTCCTTCTGTTGACATGGGTGAATTGGCGCTTGGCCAAAACATGCGTATCGCGTTTATGCCGTGGAATGGTTACAACTTCGAGGACTCGATCCTGGTATCTGAGCGCGTAGTTCAAGAAGACCGTTTCACCACCATTCACATCCAGGAATTGACCTGTATTGCGCGTGACACCAAGTTGGGCAGCGAAGAAATCACCGCTGATATCCCGAACGTGGGCGAGAGCGCACTCGGCAAGTTGGATGAATCAGGTATTGTTTACATTGGTGCTGAAGTTGTTGGCGGCGACATTCTGGTTGGTAAGGTAACTCCGAAAGGCGAAACCCAATTGACTCCAGAAGAGAAGTTGTTGCGCGCAATCTTCGGTGAGAAAGCGTCTGACGTTAAAGATACGTCCTTGCGTGTGCCTTCAAGCACAAAAGGTACTGTTATCGACGTACAGGTTTTCACCCGCGATGGTCTTGAGAAAGATCAACGCAGTTTGGAAATTGAAAAATCGCAACTCGACGAAGTTCGCAAGAACCTCAACGAAGAGTTCCGCATCATGGAAGCCGCGACCCTTGAGCGTCTGCGTGCAGCTTTGTTGGGTCAAGTTGTCGCTTCAGGCAAAGGCTTGAAGAAAGGCGATGTTTTGACCAACGAGATGTTGGACACCGTTGAGAAAGATCAATGGTTCAAAATCCGCATGAACGAAGATGCGCTCAATGAGCAGATCGATCGTGCAGAAGAGCAGTTGGCTGAGCGTCGCAAAGTGCTTGACGAACGTTTTGAAGACAAGAAACGCAAGTTGTCTACCGGTGATGATTTGGCGCCAGGCGTGCTGAAAATCGTTAAGGTTTACCTCGCTATCAAGCGTCGTATCCAACCGGGTGACAAGATGGCCGGTCGTCACGGTAACAAAGGGGTTATCTCGGTAATTATGCCGGTTGAAGATATGCCTTACGACGAAAACGGCGAAACTGTAGATATAGTTCTTAACCCGCTCGGCGTACCTTCACGTATGAACGTGGGTCAGGTGTTGGAAATGCACTTGGGTATGGCGGCCAAAGGCTTGGGCGTGAAGATCAACAAGCTGCTCGAAGAGCAAAAGGCTGTTGCTGATATCCGCGCGTTCCTTGAAGAGATTTACAACGAGACTGGTGATGTAGCCGCGAAAGAAGATCTGAAGTCATTTAATGACAAAGAAATTCTCGACTTGGCGAACAACCTGGTTGGCGGTGTGCCTATGGCAACGCCAGTATTTGACGGTGCCAAAGAGCACGAAATCAAAGCCTTGTTGCGCTTGGCTGGCTTGTCTGATACCGGTCAAACCGTATTGTTCGACGGCCGTACTGGTGATCAATTCACTCGTCCAGTAACCGTAGGATACATGTACATGCTGAAGTTGAACCACTTGGTCGACGACAAAATGCACGCCCGTTCTACCGGTTCTTACAGTCTGGTTACGCAACAGCCGTTGGGTGGTAAAGCCCAGTTCGGTGGTCAACGCTTCGGGGAGATGGAAGTGTGGGCACTGGAAGCTTACGGTGCTGCATACACCCTGCAAGAAATGCTTACTGTTAAGTCGGACGACGTTGCGGGTCGTACCAAAATGTACAAAAACATTGTGGACGGCGATCACCGTATGGAACCTGGCATGCCAGAATCCTTCAACGTACTGGTTAAAGAAATCCGCTCCTTGGGTATCAATATGGAGCTTGAGCAAGACGATTAATCGCCCTGTTCAAAACCTGTGGGGTGCCCCCTAAATAAAGTTAGAGGGTGCCCCAGTTAAACGCAGCACCATAGTGATAAGTATTTAACGACGCTCATCGATACCCATCGGAGCATACTGGAGAAATTGCCTTGAAAGACTTATTGAATCTGTTGAAGTCCCAGGGACAAGTCGAAGAATTCGACGCAATCCGCATTAGCCTTGCATCACCTGAAATGATTCGTTCATGGTCATTCGGCGAAGTTAAAAAGCCGGAAACCATCAACTACCGTACCTTCAAGCCTGAGCGTGAAGGTTTGTTCTGCGCCAAGATTTTTGGTCCAGTAAAAGATTACGAATGCTTGTGCGGTAAGTACAAGCGCATGAAGCACCGCGGCATTATCTGCGAAAAGTGCGGCGTAGAAGTTACCTTGGCGAAAGTTCGCCGTGAGCGTATGGGCCACATCGAATTGGCTAGCCCGGTTGCACATATCTGGTTCCTGAAGTCACTTCCGAGCCGTATTGGTTTGCTGTTGGATATGACTTTGCGTGATATCGAGCGCGTACTTTACTTTGAAAGCTACGTAGTGACTGAGCCAGGTATG
The DNA here is from genome assembly GCF_014652535.1 of Cellvibrio zantedeschiae. NCBI lineage: Bacteria > Pseudomonadati > Pseudomonadota > Gammaproteobacteria > Cellvibrionales > Cellvibrionaceae > Cellvibrio > Cellvibrio zantedeschiae. The sequence goes on from NZ_BMYZ01000006.1 coordinate 8,643, forward strand.
ACCACGCTTGAGCGCGGCCAATTGCTGACTGACGAGCAATACTTCGATGCGATGGAAGAATTCGGTGATGAGTTCGAAGCCAAAATGGGTGCTGAAGCTATCCAGGCATTAATGCGTGGCATCGATCTGGAAGCGGAAGTTCAACGCCTGCGCGAAGAAATCCCGAACACCACCAGCGAAACCAAAATTAAGAAATACTCCAAGCGCTTGAAGCTCTTGGAAGCCTTCCATTTCTCTGGCAACAAGCCTGAGTGGATGGTTATGGAAGTATTGCCGGTATTGCCGCCCGATTTGCGTCCATTGGTTCCTCTGGACGGTGGTCGTTTTGCGACTTCTGACTTGAACGATTTATACCGTCGCGTGATCAACCGTAACAACCGCTTGAAGCGTCTGTTGGACTTGAGTGCTCCAGACATCATCGTGCGCAACGAAAAGCGTATGTTGCAAGAGTCTGTGGACGCATTGCTCGACAACGGTCGTCGTGGTCGTGCGATCACTGGTTCTAACAAGCGTCCATTGAAATCTTTGGCTGACATGATCAAAGGTAAGCAAGGTCGTTTCCGTCAGAACTTGCTCGGTAAACGTGTTGACTACTCTGGCCGTTCGGTAATCGTGGTAGGTCCAACCCTTCGTCTGCATCAGTGCGGTCTGCCGAAGAAAATGGCGCTGGAATTGTTCAAGCCATTTATTTTCAGCAAGCTCGAATTGCGTGGCTTGGCGACTACCATCAAAGCAGCCAAGAAAATGGTTGAGCGTGAAGAAGCTGTCGTTTGGGATATCCTGGACGAAGTGATTCGCGAACACCCCGTATTATTGAACCGTGCACCAACCCTCCACCGTCTCGGTATTCAGGCGTTTGAACCTGTACTAATTGAAGGTAAAGCGATCCAATTGCACCCACTCGTTTGTTCTGCATACAACGCGGACTTCGACGGTGACCAAATGGCGGTTCACGTTCCACTGACTATTGAAGCTCAGTTGGAAGCGCGTGCATTGATGATGTCTACCAACAACATCCTGTCTCCAGCGTCAGGTGAGCCTGTTATCGTTCCTTCGCAGGACGTGGTATTGGGCTTGTACTGGATGACCCGTGATCGCGTAAACGCGCGCGGTGAAGGTATGGTGTTTGCGGATATCGCTGAAGTTTCACGTGCCTATTACTCCAAACAAGTTGACTTGCAAGCGCGCATCAAAGTGCGTTTGACCGAGACCTTGATTGGTGCAGAAGGCGAGCGCACTGCTGAAACCAAAATTGTTGATACTACCGTTGGTCGTACCCTGTTGTGGGATATTTGCCCACCAGGTATGCCACTGGAAATGATCAACCGTCCGATGGTTAAAAAGGCGATTTCGGCAGCCATCAACTACTGCTACCGCGTAGTAGGTTTGAAGTCTACCGTTATTTTTGCCGACCGTTTGATGTACACCGGTTATGAGTTCTCAACTCGTTCAGGTTCATCTATCGGTGTAAACGATTTTACGATTCCTGCTGCTAAAGCAGAAATTATTGCCCGCGCCGACGCTGAAGTGAAAGAGATCGAAACTCAATATGCTTCAGGTTTGGTAACGCAAGGCGAGAAATACAACAAGGTTATCGATATTTGGTCGCGTGCCAATGACTTGGTGGCTAAGGCGATGATGGAAGGTATCTCGAAAGAGTCCGTTATCAATCGCGAAGGCAATGAAGAATTGCAACCGTCATTCAACTCCGTATTTATGTACGCCGACTCAGGTGCGCGTGGTTCGCCCGCCCAGATCCGTCAGTTGGCCGGTATGCGTGGTTTGATGGCGCGTCCAGATGGTTCGATCATCGAGACCCCAATTAAGGCGAACTTCCGTGAAGGCTTGAACGTACTCCAGTACTTTATTTCTACCCACGGTGCGCGTAAAGGTTTGGCGGATACCGCTCTGAAAACCGCGAACTCCGGTTACTTGACTCGTCGTTTGGTAGACGTTGCGCAAGACCTCGTTGTGACCATGCAAGATTGTGGCACTGATGAAGGTTTGACCATGTCGCCGGTAATCGAAGGTGGTGACGTAATCGAATCTTTGGGTGACCGTATCCTCGGTCGTGTGGTTGCACGCGATGTAATCCGTCCTGGCTCTGACGAAATCTTGGTTCCAGCTGGCACCATGATCGACGAAGCCTGGGTTGAGCGCGTAGAAGCTATGGGTATCGACGAAGTTCTCGTGCGTTCGCCCATCACTTGTGATGCGCGCAATGGTATCTGTTCTATGTGTTACGGCCGTGATTTGGCTCGTGGTCACCGTGTTAACGCCGGTGAAGCTGTGGGCGTTATCGCTGCACAATCAATCGGTGAGCCTGGCACCCAGTTGACCATGCGTACCTTCCACATCGGTGGTGCGGCATCAAGAGCGTCAGCGGCTGACTCTGTACAAGTTAAGCAAGAAGGTAATGTTCGCTTGCTCAACGTTAAAGTTGTTAGCAATCCAGCGGGCAACTTGGTAGCGGTTTCGCGTTCAGGCGAGTTGGCAATTGCCGACAGCAGTGGTCGTGAGCGTGAGCGTTACAAGATTCCTTACGGTGCTTTGATCACCGTTAAAGATGGCGAAGCTGTTAAAGGCGGTCAAATTATCGCGAAATGGGATCCGCACACCCACCCGATCGTATCGGAAGTGGCGGGTACTGTAGCTTTCTCTGGTATGGAAGACGGTCTGTCGATTCGTCGTCAAACAGACGAATTGACCGGTTTGAGCTCTATCGAAATTCTCGATCCAGCCGAGCGTCCATCTGCCGGTAAAGATTTGCGTCCAGCGGTAACTTTGGTTGATGCGAAAGGTAAAGAGTTGTTCCTTGCGAACACCAACGTACCTGCGCACTACATGTTGCCTGCGAAAGCGATTTTGAGCATTAACAACGGCGACATCATCAACGTGGGCGATATTATTGCGCGTATCCCACAAGAAGGTTCGAAGACCCGTGACATCACCGGTGGTCTGCCGCGCGTTGCTGACTTGTTCGAAGCGCGTCGTCCAAAAGAGCCGTCAATTTTGGCTGAAATCAGCGGTACCGTGAGCTTCGGTAAAGAAACTAAAGGCAAGCGCCGTTTGATCATCACCCCAACTGACGGTCAGGTATTGGATGATGGCTCAACTCACTACGAAGTGCTCATTCCTAAGCACCGTCAATTGACCGTGTTCGAAGGTGAAATGGTTGCCAAGGGTGAAGTTGTATCTGACGGTCCAAGCAATCCGCACGACATTTTGCGTCTGCAAGGTGTTGAGGCCTTGGCTCGCTACATCACTAACGAAATCCAGGACGTTTATCGTCTGCAAGGCGTGAAGATTAACGATAAGCACATCGAAACTATCGTTCGTCAAATGCTGCGCAAAGTGGAAATCACCACCATGGGTGACTCCAGCTTCGTTAAGGGTGAGCAAGTTGAATTCACCGCGGTGTTGGAAGAAAACGAAAAACTGCGTGCAGAAGATCGTCAACCGGCACAATACGAGCGTCAATTGCTCGGTATTACCAAGGCGTCTTTGGCAACCGAATCTTTCATTTCGGCGGCGTCTTTCCAAGAGACAACTCGCGTTCTGACCGAAGCGGCTGTAACTGGTAAGAAAGATAGCTTGCGCGGCTTGAAAGAGAACGTGGTAGTAGGTCGTTTGATCCCAGCCGGTACCGGTTTGGCGTATCACGCAGACCGCAAGCGTCGTCGCGAAGAAGCACAAAACCAGGATTTCGGTGGCGTGAGCGCAGAAGACGTTGAAGCAGCATTGACCGAGGCCTTGAGATCCAGCGCTGAATAAGCGTTTCAAAGCGACGGCGCGGTCTGAATAAGACCGCAAAAACATAAGGTGGGTTGGTTCGATTGATTCGTAACAGCTCGCTGGCGAAATAGGGTTGGCTTAGTGCCAACCCTATTTTTTCAGTGGTTTTACGTGTTTTTTAGGCCAGCTTTCCTTGACGATGGTGGGTGACCTCTTTACAATGCGCCACCCACTTTTTCCAAGTGGGAAGTGAGTCTTTTATTTTTTAAAAATTTGATGTTTAAAACGTCGGATTTTAGCGAAGAGTAAAGACAGCTTTCTTTAAATCCGGTCTTCCAAAAGAAGACATATTATTTGTGGAGTTTGTTTTCATGCCGACGATCAACCAGTTGGTTCGTAAGCCAAGAAAACTTATCGTAGACAAGAGCGATGTTCCCGCTCTGCAAGGTAACCCGCAAAAACGCGGTGTTTGCACTCGCGTTTATACCACTACACCTAAAAAGCCAAACTCAGCATTGCGTAAAGTGTGCCGTGTTCGTTTGACTAATGGCTTTGAAGTGTCTTCGTATATCGGCGGTGAAGGCCATAACTTGCAAGAGCACAGTGTTGTATTGATTCGTGGTGGTCGTGTTAAAGACTTGCCAGGTGTTCGTTACCATACTGTACGTGGTTCACTGGATACTTCTGGTGTTGCCAAGCGTAGACAAGGTCGTTCTAAATACGGTGCTAAGCGTCCTAAGTAATAGCGGATTGGCATTCATATGCCAACGCTATTCGCAGTGACGAATAGGTTTTCGGTTTACACCGAGTAAGGCCAAGCAAATTCGAAGCAATCTGGCTTCCAATGTTGTCTTGGAAAATTCCTGAAGAAGAGGCTTTTGACATGCCAAGAAGAAGAGTTGTCGCCAAACGCGAGACGATACCGGATCCAAAATTCGGTAACGTTACTCTGGCGAAATTTATGAACCACGTGATGATCAGTGGTAAGAAATCAGTAGCAGAACGTATTATTTACGGCGCTATGGATATCGTTAAAACCAAATTGAACCGCGACCCGCTCGAAGTGTTCGATGAGGCTTTGGAAAACATCGCTCCACTGGTTGAGGTTAAATCTCGCCGTGTGGGTGGTGCAACTTACCAAGTGCCAGTTGAAGTTCGTGCGTCTCGTCGTACTGCTTTGGCTATGCGTTGGTTGGTAGATTACTCTCGCAAGCGCGGTGAGAAATCAATGCCAGCTCGTTTGGCTGGTGAGTTGATGGATGCTGCTCAAGGCAAAGGTGCTGCGGTTAAGAAGCGTGAAGACGTTCACCGTATGGCTGAAGCTAACAAGGCGTTCTCGCACTTCCGCTTCTAATAGCGGTTGTTCGCTTCCATTGCTTGATAGGTCAAAGGCAGCTGCGCTGCCTTTGCCTTTTAAAGAATTCGTAATTCGAGACATGTAGTCATGGCCCGTAAAACTCCCATTTCACGTTACCGTAATATTGGTATTTGTGCGCACGTAGATGCGGGTAAAACGACGACCACCGAACGTGTTTTGTTTTATACCGGGTTGACTCACAAAATTGGTGAGGTTCATAACGGCGCAGCAACAACAGACTGGATGGTGCAAGAGCAAGAGCGCGGTATTACTATTACCTCCGCTGCTGTCACCACTTTCTGGAAGGGCATGAGTGCTCAGTTCGAAGAGCATCGCATTAACGTAATCGATACTCCCGGACACGTAGATTTCACCATCGAAGTAGAGCGCTCCTTGCGCGTACTGGATGGTGCAGTTGTGGTTTTGTGTGGCTCCTCAGGTGTTCAGCCACAAACTGAAACAGTTTGGCGTCAAGCTAACAAATACGAAGTTCCGCGCCTGGTGTTCGTCAATAAGATGGACCGTACCGGCGCGGACTATATGCGCGTTGTTGAGCAGCTGAAAACCCGCTTGGGTGCTACCGCTGTTCCACTGCAGATGACAATAGGCTCCGAAGAAAACTTCAAAGGCGTTGTTGATCTGGTCAAAATGCGCGCCATCATCTGGAATGAAGCTGATCAAGGCATGACTTTCAATTACGAGCCAATCCCAGCGGATATGGTTGCGCAATGTGAAAAGATGCGTGAGTTCTTGATTGAGTCTGCCGCTGAGTCCAGCGAAGAGTTGATGGAAAAATATCTCGGCGGCGAAGAGTTGACCGAAGACGAAATTAAAGCAGGTATTCGTGCGCGCACGCTTGCCAACGAAATTATCCCTGTGATTGGCGGTTCGGCATTTAAGAACAAGGGTGTACAAGCGATGCTTGACGCTGTTGTGGATTACTTGCCGGCGCCAACCGAAGTTAAAGCGATTGAAGGTGTGCTTGAAGACGGTGAAACTGTCGCGACTCGTAAAGCGAGCGATGACGAGCCTTTCGCTGCTCTGGCTTTCAAAATTGCTACGGACCCATTCGTGGGTACCTTGACCTTCTTCCGTGTGTATTCCGGCACCTTGCAAACAGGTGATACCGTTCTCAACTCGGTAAAAGGCAAGAGAGAGCGCGTGGGTCGTATGGTGCAAATGCACGCGAACGAGCGCGACGAAATTAAAGAGGTATTGGCTGGCGATATTGCTGCAGGTATTGGCTTCAAAGACTGCACTACCGGCGATACCTTGTGCGACATGAATCATGTGATCGTGCTTGAGCGTATGGATTTCCCGGAGCCTGTGATTCACGTAGCGGTGGAGCCAAAAACCAAAGCTGATCAGGAAAAGATGGGTGTTGCGCTGGGTAAGCTTGCGCAAGAAGATCCATCGTTCCGTGTTAAAACCGATCCAGAAACCGGCCAGACTATTATTGGTGGCATGGGCGAGTTGCATCTCGATATTATCGTTGATCGTATGCGTCGCGAATTTAGTGTTGAGGCGAATATCGGTAAGCCGCAAGTGGCCTACCGTGAAGCCATTCGTAACACTTGTGAAATCGAAGGTAAGTTTGTGCGTCAGTCTGGCGGTCGCGGCCAATACGGTCACTGCTGGATTCGCTTCGAGCCGGGCGTTGATGAAAACGCTGAAGGCTTGGAATTTGTTAACGAGTTGGTAGGTGGCGTGGTTCCAAAAGAATACGTGCCGGCTATTCAAAAAGGTATCGCAGAACAAATGCAGAACGGCGTTCTCGCCGGCTATCCATTGCTGGGCTTGAAGGCAACTGTGTTTGACGGTTCGTATCACGATGTTGACTCGAACGAAATGGCATTTAAGATCGCTGCCTCTATGGCAACCCGCAAGCTTGCCATAAAAGGCGGTGCGGTATTGCTTGAGCCGATCATGAAGGTTGAGGTTGTTACTCCGGAAGCCAATATGGGTGATGTAGTGGGTGACTTGAACCGCCGTCGCGGCCTGATCCTGGGTATGGATGAGAGCCCGATGGGTAAAGTAATTGACGCTGAAGTTCCTTTGGCGGAAATGTTTGGTTATGCAACTTCTCTGCGTTCAGCAACGCAAGGTCGCGCAACCTACACAATGGAGTTTTTGAAGTATTCAGAAGCTCCGCGCAATGTTGCTGAAGAAGTGATTGCAAAAAGTGGGTCGGGTCACCACCACGATCCTGAGTAAAATTCGTATTCCAATCTTTTAGAGGAGCTGAAAAGTGGCTAAAGAAAAATTTGAACGTAACAAACCGCACGTGAACGTAGGCACCATCGGTCACGTAGACCACGGTAAAACGACTTTGACTGCAGCGTTAACGCGCGTATGTTCAGAGGCATGGGGCGGTAAAGCGGTTGCATTTGACGGTATCGACAATGCTCCGGAAGAGCGTGAGCGCGGTATTACCATCAATACCTCACACGTTGAATACGATTCACCTGTGCGTCACTACGCGCACGTAGACTGCCCAGGCCACGCCGACTATGTGAAGAACATGATCACCGGTGCTGCGCAAATGGACGGCGCGATTTTGGTATGCGGCGCAACTGACGGCCCAATGCCACAAACTCGCGAACACATCCTCTTGTCTCGTCAAGTAGGTGTTCCATACATCGTG
>NZ_BMYZ01000007.1 GCF_014652535.1 Cellvibrio zantedeschiae
TTAAGAGCTTGACGATGATTCCAACGTGCTATGGTCGTCAAGCAATTCTGGATGAGTTCGGAGGTCTTAAGACAAGTATGTTGTCGGCCTCGATTGACTCAAATAGGGTGGTGGACTGTAAAGTTTACTGAATTTGTATTGATTGCTTTGCGTATTGCAAGTCCGTCGTTCATGTATTCATGTCGAAGCGTTTCATCATACACAGTCGATTCTGTTATATGGTCAAGCCGCACGAGCAATTAGTATTGGTTAGCTCAACGCCTTACAGCGCTTCCACACCCAACCTATCAACGTCGTAGTCTTCAACGGCTCTTTAGGGGGATTAAATCCCCAGGGAGATCTCATCTTGAAGGAGGCTTCCCGCTTAGATGCTTTCAGCGGTTATCCCGTCCGCACATAGCTACCGGGCAGTGCCATTGGCATGACAACCCGAACACCAGAGGTGCGTTCATTCCGGTCCTCTCGTACTAGGAACAACTCTTCTCAAATCTCCAACGCCCACGGCAGATAGGGACCGAACTGTCTCACGACGTTCTAAACCCAGCTCGCGTACCACTTTAAATGGCGAACAGCCATACCCTTGGGACCGGCTTCAGCCCCAGGATGTGATGAGCCGACATCGAGGTGCCAAACACCGCCGTCGATGTGAACTCTTGGGCGGTATCAGCCTGTTATCCCCGGAGTACCTTTTATCCGTTGAGCGATGGCCCTTCCATACAGAACCACCGGATCACTAAGACCTACTTTCGTACCTGCTCGACATGTCTGTCTCGCAGTCAAGCGTGCTTTTGCCTTTACACTAACCTCATGATTTCCGACCATGATTAGCACACCTTCGTGCTCCTCCGTTACTCTTTGGGAGGAGACCGCCCCAGTCAAACTACCCACCATACACTGTCCGTAACCCGGATTACGGGTCGACGTTAGAACCTCAAACATACCAGGGTGGTATTTCAAGGACGGCTCCATCGAAACTAGCGTCTCGACTTCAAAGCCTCCCACCTATCCTACACAGATAGGTTCAAAGTTCAGTGCAAAGCTATAGTAAAGGTTCACGGGGTCTTTCCGTCTAGCCGCGGGAACACGGCATCTTAACCGCGATTTCAATTTCACTGAGTCTCGGGTGGAGACAGCTCCCCCATCATTACGCCATTCGTGCAGGTCGGAACTTACCCGACAAGGAATTTCGCTACCTTAGGACCGTTATAGTTACGGCCGCCGTTTACCGGGGCTTCGATCAAGAGCTTCGCTTGCGCTAACCCCATCAATTAACCTTCCGGCACCGGGCAGGCGTCACACCCTATACGTCCACTTACGTGTTTGCAGAGTGCTGTGTTTTTAATAAACAGTTGCAGGGGACTGGTATCTTCGGCCGCCCTCAGCTTAGGGAGTAAATCCCATCACCAAAAGCGGCGCACCTTCTCCCGAAGTTACGGTGCCATTTTGCCTAGTTCCTTCACCCGAGTTCTCTCAAGCGCCTTGGTATTCTCTACCTGATCACCTGTGTCGGTTTGGAGTACGGTCTCTTTTTACCTGAAGCTTAGAGGCTTTTCTTGGAAGCATGGCATCAAGCACTTCATGTTCCGAGGAACACTCGTCATCAGTTCTCAGCCTTAGCGTCCCGGATTTACCTAAGACACCAGCCTACGACCTTAAACACGGACAACCAACGCCGTGCTGCTCTAGCCTTCTCCGTCCCCCCATCGCAGTAAAAAGTGGTACAGGAATATTAACCTGTTTCCCATCGACTACGCGTTTCCGCCTCGCCTTAGGGGCCGACTAACCCTGTCCCGATTAACGTTGGACAGGAAACCTTGATCTTCCGGCGGGGAAGTTTTTCACTCCCCTTATCGTTACTCATGTCAGCATTCGCACTTCTGATACCTCCAGCATGCTTCTCAACACACCTTCAACGGCTTACAGAACGCTCCCCTACCATGCACTAAGTGCATCCGCAGCTTCGGTTGCTAGTTTTAGCCCCGTTACATCTTCCGCGCAGGCCGACTCGACTAGTGAGCTATTACGCTTTCTTTAAAGGGTGGCTGCTTCTAAGCCAACCTCCTAGCTGTCTAAGCCTTCCCACATCGTTTCCCACTTAACTAGCATTTGGGACCTTAGCTGGCGGTCTGGGTTGTTTCCCTCTTGACAACGGACGTTAGCACCCGCTGTCTGTCTGCCATGATTGCACTCCGCGGTATTCGTAGTTTGCATGGGGTTGGTAAGTCGGGATGACCCCCTAGCCCAAACAGTGCTCTACCCCCGCGGGTGAGACATGACGCACTACCTAAATAGTTTTCGGGGAGAACCAGCTATCTCCCGGCTTGATTAGCCTTTCACTCCGATCCACAAGTCATCCCCTAATTTTTCAACATTAGTGGGTTCGGTCCTCCAGTTAGTGTTACCCAACCTTCAACCTGCCCATGGATAGATCGCCGGGTTTCGGGTCTATTGCCAGCGACTGAACGCCCTATTAAGACTCGCTTTCGCTACGGCTCCCCTATACGGTTAACCTTGCCACTGACAATAAGTCGCTGACCCATTATACAAAAGGTACGCAGTCACAGAACAAGTCTGCTCCTACTGCTTGTACGCACACGGTTTCAGGATCTATTTCACTCCCCTCACAGGGGTTCTTTTCGCCTTTCCCTCACGGTACTGGTTCACTATCGGTCAGTTGGGAGTATTTAGCCTTGGAGGATGGTCCCCCCATATTCAGACAGGATATCACGTGTCCCGTCCTACTCGATTTCACTTAAAAGGCCTTTTCGTGTACGGGGCTATCACCCTGTATCGCCGCACTTTCCAGAGCGTTCCACTAAAACCAATTAAGCTTAAGGGCTGGTCCCCTTTCGCTCGCCGCTACTAAGGGAATCTCGGTTGATTTCTTTTCCTCCGGGTACTTAGATGTTTCAGTTCCCCGGGTTCGCTTCCAGCAGCTATGTATTCACTGCAGGATACTTACCTTATGGTAAGTGGGTTTCCCCATTCGGACATGTCAGGATCAAAGCATGTTTGCCGGCTCCCCTGACCTTTTCGCAGGCTCCTACGTCCTTCATCGCCTCCAACTGCCTAGGCATCCACCGTGTGCGCTTAGTCGCTTGACCATATAACACAAGCGACTGCTACTACGATAAAACGTCTTTTGTTGACTCCCGATAAAGAGTCAAACAACATGAGTATGATTCGCCGGACTTGTGAGAATACACAAATCACTCAATTCATAATTCAGCAATTTTTAACTTTACATTCCACCTTGTTAAAGAGCTTTCTGGCGTAAAAACCAGTCAGTTGATTTCTTTATGTTGGACCCTTTAGATTTGTTCTCTTTTAAAGAACAAACCAGGAAACAAGATAAAGACAGCAATTGACTGACTTCTTCTAAATAACAGTGATCAAGATTGGTGGAGCTATGCGGGATCGAACCGCAGACCTCCTGCGTGCAAGGCAGGCGCTCTCCCAGCTGAGCTATAACCCCATGTAGATCAAGCAAACTTCTTTTTCACATCATGCATTTGGCTTGCTTGCTTTGGCTAAGCGAGGAAATTTGTTCTAATCAAGGCGAAGGAAAACGAAGTGTGCTCAAGCACATGAGTTTTTCTTCAACGCAGAGTAGGACAAATTTGGTAGGCCTGGGCAGACTTGAACTGCCGACCTCACCCTTATCAGGGGTGCGCTCTAACCAGCTGAGCTACAGGCCTGTAGCTTGCAGATGTTTTTTCACTGCTATTCCAGTTGATCAAGCAATGCGTGTGAGCACTTACAGGAGAGTGGCGATATCGTTTAAGGAGGTGATCCAGCCCCAGGTTCCCCTAGGGCTACCTTGTTACGACTTCACCCCAGTCATGAATCACACCGTGGTAACCGTCCCCCTTGCGGTTAGACTAGCTACTTCTGGTGCAACCCACTCCCATGGTGTGACGGGCGGTGTGTACAAGGCCCGGGAACGTATTCACCGTGACGTTCTGATTCACGATTACTAGCGATTCCGACTTCATGGAGTCGAGTTGCAGACTCCAATCCGGACTACGAACGGTTTTATGGGATTAGCTCCACCTCGCGGTTTGGCAACCCTTTGTACCGCCCATTGTAGCACGTGTGTAGCCCAGGTCGTAAGGGCCATGATGACTTGACGTCATCCCCACCTTCCTCCGGTTTGTCACCGGCAGTCCCCTTAGAGTTCCCGACATTACTCGCTGGCAACTAAGGGCAAGGGTTGCGCTCGTTACGGGACTTAACCCAACATCTCACGACACGAGCTGACGACAGCCATGCAGCACCTGTCTCAGAGTTCCCGAAGGCACCAATCCATCTCTGGAAAGTTCTCTGGATGTCAAGACCTGGTAAGGTTCTTCGCGTTGCGTCGAATTAAACCACATGCTCCACCGCTTGTGCGGGCCCCCGTCAATTCATTTGAGTTTTAATCTTGCGACCGTACTCCCCAGGCGGTCTACTTAGTGCGTTAGCTGCGCCACTAAGGCCTCAAGGACCCCAACGGCTAGTAGACATCGTTTACGGCGTGGACTACCAGGGTATCTAATCCTGTTTGCTCCCCACGCTTTCGCACCTCAGTGTCAGTATGAGTCCAGGGTGTCGCCTTCGCCACTGATGTTCCTCCAGATATCTACGCATTTCACCGCTACACCTGGAATTCCACACCCCTCTACCCTACTCTAGCTTGCCAGTTTCAACTGCAGTGCCCAGGTTGAGCCCGGGGATTTCACAGCTGACTTAGCAAACCACCTACGTGCGCTTTACGCCCAGTAATTCCGATTAACGCTTGCACCCTCCGTATTACCGCGGCTGCTGGCACGGAGTTAGCCGGTGCTTCTTCTGTGGGTAACATCAATTCACTCACGTATTAGGTGAATGACCTTTCTCCCCACTGAAAGTGCTTTACAACCCTAGGGCCTTCTTCACACACGCGGCATGGCTGGATCAGGGTTGCCCCCATTGTCCAATATTCCCCACTGCTGCCTCCCGTAGGAGTCTGGACCGTGTCTCAGTTCCAGTGTGACTGATCATCCTCTCAGACCAGTTACAGATCGTCGCCTTGGTGAGCCTTTACCTCACCAACTAGCTAATCTGACATGGGCTCATCTGATAGCGAGAGGTCCGAAGATCCCCCCCTTTCCCCCGTAGGGCGTATGCGGTATTAGCGTTCCTTTCGAAACGTTGTCCCCCACTACCAGGCAGATTCCCATGCATTACTCACCCGTCCGCCGCTTTACTCATTCCGAAGAACTTTCGCGCTCGACTTGCATGTGTTAGGCCTGCCGCCAGCGTTCAATCTGAGCCATGATCAAACTCTTCAGTTTAAATCTTGCTTACCGCTCCTAAGAGCGGTTAAAACTTTGCTCAGATGCTGACTCTCAAATTAAACATTACTGTTCATCTGCGAGCACTTACATCTGATAATTTGGTTTCGCCAAACTATCCTGCAAGTGCCCACACGCATTGCTTGATCTCTTTTTTAAACAACCGGTGAGCGCCAGGCTCTACCGTGGGAGGCGCATTTTACAGAATCCAACCTCAAGTGCAAGCA
>NZ_BMYZ01000008.1 GCF_014652535.1 Cellvibrio zantedeschiae
TTCGTGCCTACGCTGGACAGTTTTTAAGTCGCAGTTTTATGGTTTTGCTGCGCAAAAATATTCCATAAAACCACAACTTAAAAACTGCCGCTGAACTCGGCGTTATGCTAAATGAAAAATTAAGACTGATAGGGCTTTAAGGAATGAAAAGCAATCTTGAGCAAAAATCTAACGAGAGTGTGGTGAATACTCTTGTAGGAGAAAATTCTCTGCTAGATACATCAGTTATAAAAATTGAAATATATGAGCAAGAATTCGTAAGAATAGTAAGCCTCTCATTAAAAATGAGAGTCAAAAGTGACTTTGAATTAATTAGGCTAGAGTTTTTAGATGTAGAAGAATATGGCTTTTACTCATCTCATAACTATGGAAATCATATTGAAAGGTATAAATTTTTTAAAACTCAAATTGGTCTTTATTATATTTCACTAGATCCTTTCAATGAGGTCATGGAAATTAATGAGCATGACCAAGATTTTGTTATTTCAAAATCAGTAAAATTTGAAATATTGAAGTAAATAAATAGGGCATAACAAGTCGTTGCAGCTCCGCTACGGCACTTCGTGCCTGCGCTGGACAGTTTTTAAGTCGCGGCTTTGTGGTTTTGCTGCGCAAAGTATTCCACAAAACCACAACTTAAAAACTGCCGCTTAGCTCGGCGTTAGGTGAAAATGAAACTATCAATATCATCAGTAGATTATGCACCGGAAGAACTTTACGAGCAGACACCATTTTTTGTAAAGCTCGTTCGGCAAATTCCGGGCGACGATCGTCCAGACTATTGGCTTGGGGAGCTAGAAAAACCGCTGTACTGGAATAATGAAAATAAATCTACTGAAATTACCTATTTAATTATTGCGGCGCGCTGGGTCGGTACACAGCTAAAACCTAACGTTGAAAATATTCCTATTGGTATTGCGTATGTTACTAATAACGCACAGGTACAAGAAGAGAAAGTTGACTTTAGTAAATGTAGTTATGTAGCCATCGGTATAGCTACGGAAATTGAAGGTGGAAATGAGCCGAAATCTTTAACCAAAATAATTTATGGAAATATTGGAAAAATATTTGGCATAGGTGGAAAATAGAAATCACATAACAAGTCGCTCAAGCACCAGTCGCTTCGCTCCTTGGACAGTTTTTAAGTCGCAGTTTTGTGGTTTTGCTGCGCAAAAGTATTCCACAAAACTACAACTTAAAAACTGCCGCTTAGCTTGGCGTTATGCTCAATCACGAAGAAAAGGAAATTAAAATGCCGAAATTTTTAGTTTTGCTAAGTTCTGTTTTATTAAGTCTGCATTGTTTTGCGGAGGACACAATTCTATCTCGTACTGAGCATATTGCAGCTAAATTCGAAGTAATCTATCAATTGGGGTTGGCATGTGAGCAGCAGCTTAATTCGTCAGCAGGAGAGGGTATCTTTTCCAAGGAATGTAAAAAATACTCCAAAACAATTCAATCAAAGTACTATTTATCGGCTATGGCTGAATGTGAAAAATTACTTGAACACCATGATGAATCCAGTAAGCTTTTAAGAGAGGAATCTGACTTAAGCAGAACAAATCCAAAAAAATATAGGAAGTTAAACTTTGAAATAAAGCAAATATTTCAAACATGTCAGCCAGAAGTTATAGCTAATAACTATAAAAGCTTAACTAAAGTCCAAGAAAAAATTAAAGCAATCGGTGAGCTTCCTGAATAAGCATAACAAATCGCTCAAGCACCGCGCACTACGTGCGCTGGACAGTTTTTTAAGTCGCAGCTTTGTGGTTTTGCTGCGCAAAAGTATTCCACAAAACTACAACTTAAAAACTGCCGCTTAGCTTTGCGTTACGTGATTCACTGAGTTTAATATTGTGCAAAATTTACCCATTGTGATGTTTTCAATAATTGGTTTCGTCGCACTCCTTTTGTTCTACGTTGGTTTAAAACGAAGGTGGAATATTGAAGGTAAGTTCAGTTCTTTGTTTTCTACAAAAGAAATAGAAAATTTTAAGTTCTCAATTCTTCAAGAGTTCGGTGAAATTTTCCCATACTCAGAAGTAACAGAAAATCTAAGTTGTTTTATATATTCAATCGGTGAGGTAGGGGTTCTAGGGGATCATTACTATTTTGGTGTTCGCTTAAAAAATTGGAGTCCAATTCACGAGTTTGAGCCTGGGGTATATGGTAACAATTATGCTTTGGAAAGAGTTGCGGACAAACACTTAGAATATAAAGGTAAGCCTAAAAAATTATCTTTATCTAAATTTGTAGTTAAACCAAATATCCCTAACTCATATTCTTTTGTTGAAATTACAAATAACGAATTCATTGCGTTTTATGAAATGCCAAAGTATTTTGGGTATGGCTGCTTGTTGACATTGGCTGCGGAAATTTCGTCTCACAGTACAAACACGTAACAAATCGCTCAAGCACCGCGCACTACGTGCGCTGGACAGTTTTTAAGTCGCAGTTTTGTGGTTTTGCTGCGCAAAAGTATTCCACAAAACCGCAACTTAAAAACTGCCGCTTAGCTCGGCGTTAGGCATAAGCAATGAAATACATTTTCGCCATCATATTATTCATATTTGGTTCGCTAGCAAATGCGAGTCAAGATTTATACGCGCCAATTTCAGAATTACAA
>NZ_BMYZ01000009.1 GCF_014652535.1 Cellvibrio zantedeschiae
CCGCTTAGCTCGGCGTTATGTGAAATCATGAATGGAATTTATCAGTATCATCAAGAAGGCCAATTGTATCTTTGGCGTTATCTTAACGAAAGAAATTATCCTGGTTATCACATGGCTTGGGCCGGCTCTGGGCAGCAGAATTCTATAGAATTTCTCAATCATTTAGCTGTGAGTGAGAATACTGCTTATAGAACTTTAAATTTGTTTAGACCTACGTCTGACGTACTGCGTGTGCCAAATAACAAAAACTCAAAGATTATTAACTTCAGTAAATTGCGAATTGAGCTAGATAATGAGTGTGAGTGGGATTTTAGCGCTGTAGAAAATAATGTGTATTTAAAGTTATCGTCGGAGTCTTGTATAAAGCTAGCTTCTATTTGTGAAAAGGTTAGCTCTCAAGTTGAGCTTCATCACAAAGGCTTATCTTTTTGGTGGTAGTAAATATTGCTGGTAGAATTGTGTGTGCAAACTAATCACATAACAAGTCGTTTCAGCACCACTCCGGCACTTCGTGTCTCCGTTGGACGGCTTTTAAGTCGCAGTTTTGCGGCTCGCTTCGCTCACTGTACCGCAAAACTACAACTTAAAATCCGCCGCTGAACTCGGCGTTAGAAAGGCAAGCATGGAAAACCACAAGAAAAAATATGAAAAATGGAAGCGCTTATGCCCAAAGCAAACAAGGTATATGTGTAACCTTATAGAATCCGATATAGTTCCTTTTTTTATTGAATCTGGGTTCTCATGGATTTCTGTTTCATATCATGATCCTGAATGGGTGGTTTCAGGTAATGAAATTGACCTTGAACGTATCAATGAAGAAAGTGTTGATACACTATCAATTTCATTCAATAAATATCGTAGCCCCACTTTTCAGGTTAGCTTAATTCGGCGTAAGAAAATTAAGGGTAACGAATTTATTAGGTCTGCGAACTTGGTCGCTAAGAATTCAGAGTATTACCATGTCTGGTGCAAGCCTTGGTATTGGCCGACTAAGCTATGGCCCAACTCTCTATCTGATAGGGAAGTAAAAAAAGTAAAATCAGAATTAAGTCAGTTAGTAGAGTTTATTGAGCTCGGAAAGCTATCAGGCTGTATTAATAAGCAAACATAATTTCTAACAAAGTGCTGCAACCCGCGCACTGCGTGCGCTGGACAATTTGTAAGGCGCGGCTTTGTGGTTTTGCTGCGCAAAAGTAATCCACAAAACCACGCCTTACAAACTGCCGTTGAGCACGGCGTTAAAAATTTGAAAGCTGTTTGGTTTATCGTGGTTATAAGTAGTTTCGTACTTTTGTGTTTGTGTTAACTCTAAGAAAGGGTCGCACTGGTAAAGTCTGCAATTGCGTTCTTTAGCTCTTCGAAGTTTAGTTTTCTAAAGCAAATCGGTTTTCGTTCACAGCTAGTTTAGCGTTTTACCTTGGCAGGTTTTCTAAACAAGTACGTTTCGTTTCTCAGGTGTTGCAAGTTTGGTTAA
>NZ_BMYZ01000010.1 GCF_014652535.1 Cellvibrio zantedeschiae
ATTCCATGAGCGCTTACAAGTATGAAAGCGCCAGCTATAGAATAAAAAAACCTCCTATTTAATTGGAACGTTGGACTTATGTACATAGGGCCTCATAACGCCGAGCTAAGCGGCGGGTTTTAAGTTGTACTTTTGCCGTAAAGTGAGCTGCAAGCGAACGGCAAAAGTGCAACTTAAAAACCGTCCAGCGCCGAAGGCGCGATGCTTGAGCGATTTGTTAGCGCTCTACAATTAGCATTTTTGTTAAGTAGCCTATGGTATTAGCCGCTTCAGATTGCTCCAAAGGTAAACCACCTTTTTGAAAAGGCTCAACTCGATAAGCATATTGAACCACGAAAAACTTCTCTTTTCCTTTTATTGTTTTAATTTGATAAATTTCACCTTTTCCATTTTGCTTATTTGTAGTGCAGGTTAGAAATGCGTGGAAAATTTCATAACCACCTTGCAATCCCGATTTCAGTGGAACCATTTCAACGCTTGCGCAGCTCTTTTCAAAGTTTTTAGCCATGAGTTTTACAAAAGACTCACCAACCGTTTTTTCACTTGATTGATATTGTTGTAATGTAATTAGCCTTGTCCAGTTCTCAAAACTTTCTTCATTCTTAAGTAGCTCAATCATATTTCCTTGTTGGCTACCAACTTTCCATCCCTCTGGACTAGACCAGTTCAACTGCTCAGTTGCGAGAGACATCGATGGAATTGCGCCTAAAAATAGTAATGCTCTTGTGAAACCCTTCATTTATTTCTCCCAAGTGCTAACGCCGAGTTCAGCGGCAGTTTTTAAGTTGTGGTTTTATGGAATATTTTTGCGCAGCAAAACCATAAAACTGCGACTTAAAAACTGTCCAGCGTAGGCACGAA
>NZ_BMYZ01000011.1 GCF_014652535.1 Cellvibrio zantedeschiae
CCAGTTGCACCAGCAGGAGTCTCGATTGAACTGACTTCACCTGAGAGCTACGCGGTCGATAACTATTTGCTTAATCAGCAGGTGTCGTTAACTGCACGTATTACCGATGCACAAGGTTTAGTATGGAAAGATACTGATAGCCAAATACCCAAAGTAACGTTCTATGCAGATAACTATGGCGTTATTGGTCAAAGCACGGGTGATGGAAGTGCTTTGCTATGGACACCTGCAGCACAAGGAGCCTATGTAATTAAAGCAGTGGCGACCTTGAAAAATGGTGCGGTGCTGACGTCCCAGATGGGCTCTATCAATGTAGTTATTCCAGCAACGGGTGTACCTACAGTGTCATCCTTAATAAATCTTCGAAACAATGAATATTCAACGGTACCATGGACTTACAACATATTTGTAATTGCAGGAGCACCCTATGGAAGTTTGTCCAAAGTTGCCTTGTTTGCAAATGGTCAGCAGGTAGCATTACCTGTGTCCACTTCATCGGCTGGCGCCGGCTTGACGCAATATCGCTTTGATTGGCTACCTTCAGCTGCGGGCAGCTACAAAGTTAAAGCGATTGCCTATGATGCAAATAATGTTGCCGCTGCGAGTAAAGAGGTTGAGATTTTCTATGGTGTTCCTGCCAATGCAACACCAGCAGCACCCAGTCCATCGCAATCAGCGCTTTATTTATCATCACCCACATTGAACCCAATTTATTATTACGATGTGAGTGAGATATTGCCGGGAGGTGCGTA
>NZ_BMYZ01000012.1 GCF_014652535.1 Cellvibrio zantedeschiae
AGTTTTTAAGTTGTGGTTTTGTGGAATACTTTTGCGCAGCAAAACCACAAAACTGCGACTTAAAAACTGTCCAGCACACGAAGAGTGCGATGCTTGAGCGACTTGTTAGGCATAGTTATTCTGTTGCACAAAAATACGTTAGTTCGCTTTTGCTTTCTTCTATGTTGTAGTGAATATTTAATTCTTTAAGCGAATTTTCGCACTCGCTGTCAGAAAATAATATACCTTTAATTGTAAAATATGGACCACTGCCAGCATACTCGCCCCTCAATTGTTTAGGTAAATAACGAGGATTATATAAAATTTTTAAATTACGTAAATTTACCTCTTTGCCTTTAATATTACTGGTGTCCAATTTAATTAGCCTGCCATTCACTTCAACTAGGACATTATTCAATATATTGTTTTTCGGCATGAGTTTGATGGAAATTGCAATATTACCTTTATAAATAGGTGCTTTGCAGCCCTCATTAATATTACAAAGGTTATTGTTTAATAGTAACGGTTCTATTTCATAGGTAACTTTTTCTTGTAATTCTGAAATTGGCGCGTATAAATCTTGACTCGCATTTGCTAGCGAACCAAATATGAATAATATGATGGCGAAAATGTATTTCATTGCTTATGCCTAACG